>NZ_JBWKDS010000005.1:120310-170998 GCF_056435845.1 Streptomyces sp. NPDC043867
TCATCTGCCCCCCCCGCCCAAGCCCTTGCCAGACGCACCCCCCCCCCCCCCCCCCCCCCCCCCCCCCTCCCCCCCCCCCCCCCCCCCGGCCCCCCCCCCCCCCCCCCGTCCCGGGCCGTTCGGCCTGCCGGGGGCGGGAGCGGGGCCCGTGCGGACGGGTGTTCCGCCGGGGTGGCCGGGCCCGGTCCTGAGCGAGACCGGTGATTCTGCCGATGTGCGGGGGCGGGCGGGCCGGGACAGTTGCCGCTGCAACCAACCGAGACGGATCCCGCCGTGCCGGAGGCGTTCCTTCCGGCGCCCCACGCCCTGCGGTACGCCGACCCGCGGCCGGGTCCGTCGCCCCTTCCGAGAGGATGCACACCGTCGTGCAGCAGCCGAGCAGCGAACTCCCCACCGCCGCCCCCGTCGGCACCGCCCCGGCCGGATCCCGGCCGAGCCGCCTCAAGTCCCGCCTCGTCCGGTCCGGCCTCGCGGCCTTCCTGGCCGTCGGCGCGCTCGTCGCCGGGCAGGCCACCGGAGCGCAGGCCGCCGGGACGGAGGCCGCCGCGAACCCCTACGAGCGCGGTCCCGCGCCGACCCAGTCGAGCATCGAAGCGTCCCGCGGCTCGTACGCCGTCTCCGAGACCTCCGTCTCCGCCCTCTCCGTCACCGGCTTCGGCGGCGGCACCATCTACTACCCGACCTCGACCAGCGACGGCACGTTCGGCGCCATCGCCATCTCGCCCGGCTACACCGCCTACCAGTCGTCCATCGCCTGGCTCGGACCGCGGCTCGCCTCCCAGGGCTTCGTGGTGTTCACCATCGACACCAACACGACCCTCGACCAGCCCGCCAGCCGCGGCGACCAGCTGCTGGCCGCACTCGACTACCTGACCTCGCGCAGCACCGTCCGCACGCGCATCGACAGCAGCCGGCTCGGCGTGATGGGCCACTCCATGGGCGGCGGAGGCACGCTGGAGGCCGCCAAGGACCGTCCCTCGCTCCAGGCGGCGATCCCGCTGACCGGCTGGAACCTCGACAAGACCTGGCCGGAGATCAAGACGCCGACCCTGATCTTCGGTGCCGACGGCGACACGATCGCGCCGGTGGCCTCGCACTCCGAGCCCTTCTACACGAGCCTGCCCAGCTCGCTCGACAAGGCCTACCTGGAGCTGAACGGCGCCACGCACTTCACGCCCAACAGCTCGAACACGACGATCGCGAAGTACAGCATTTCCTGGCTGAAGCGGTTCATCGACAACGACACCCGCTACGAGCAGTTCCTCTGCCCGCTGCCGCGGCCGTCCCTCTCCATCGCGGAGTACCGCGGCAACTGCCCGCACACCTCCTGACCCCGGCGGCGCCCCTTCCCGTGGCGGGGGCGCCCCGGCCGGTGCACCGATGACGGCCGTGTGACACGCGGCCGTCATCGGCGTGTCCGGCCGTCTGTCGCCCGTCCGGTTCGGGGACACTGCCGGCGGTGCGGGCCCGCCGGGCACTGTGCGGCCGCACAAGCTTGCCGCGCCGCGGCTGGGACCGTGCCCATCGCGCATCGTCCCGGCGGGCACCTTCCGGCTGGTCACGCGGGGTGCCCGGGCGAGCGGAACAAGTGAAGGCAGGACTTCCGCGTTCGGTTACGCGGAAGTAACGTGACGGTCGTGACCGGAATGACGACTGCGCGAAGTCCACTCCGGATTTACGGCCGGAGTGCTGAACCCCCGCCCGCGCGGGGGTCGTTGGAGGAGCCGGGGCATGCCCCCGGCCCCGTGCCGCCGCCCGGCGCCGGGCCCGCCCCAGGACCTGCCCCGACGCTGTCCCGCGCCCTCACGGCCGGACCGCCCGACGTCCCGGCGCCGGGCACCGAGCAGCTCCCGCCGCGTGGAGGGGACGCGGCGGGAGCCCCCGCCCGCGCCCCCGGGGACCACCGGGACACCGGGAGGGCGGGGCCCGCTGCATACGGCGCCGGGGGCGATCGGGGCGAGGGTGTGCGGGACGACGCGGCCGGTGACCCGCGGGGCGGGTCCTCCGAGGATTCCGGATCCACCGGGGGCGCGGGCGGCGACGCTCGGCGCGATGCGGCCGAGGGTGTGCCCGCGGGTGCGGCCGGTGACATGCCGGACGTCGCCCGCGGTCGGACGTCCGGCGGTGCGATCCAGGAGCTGCCGGGCGGTGTGCGGCCGGGGGTCCCCGATTCCGTTCACGCCGGTGTGGACCCCGGCGTGCCCGACGGTGCCGGGGCGGGCTCCGGCGGTGCGGCGTCCGGTCCCGAGGAGCCGGCCGGTGACCCGGCGGCTCCCGGAACGGACGGGCCGTCCGCCGCCGTGGCGCGGTTGCTGCTGCTGGCCGCGGCCGAGCAGGAGCGGGACCCGGGGGCAGCCGGGGTGGACGCCGGGGTCGTCCTGCGGGCGGCCGGGGCGGCCGGGCTCGACGCCGGTGTCGTCGAGGCCGCGGAGGCCGCGGGCGTCGTCCGGCCGGCCGGGGGCCGCCTGTGCCTCGTGGACCCGCGGTGGGCCCGTACCGTCTACGCCGCCGCTCCGCGCGCCCGCCGCCGCGCCGCCCACCGCCTCCTCGCCGACGCCTTCGAGGCGGAGCTGTGTGCGGCCCCCGAGCCGTCCCGCCCGGACGGCCCCGACCAGGGCGACGAGCCGGACGGCGCCCGCGAAGGTGACCGGTACGCGCTGCCGCTGCTGTACCACCGGGCCTCCGCCGCCGAGGGCCCCGCGCCGGGGCTCGGTGACGAACTGGCCGCCGCCGCGGGCGCCGCCGCCGGTCCCCGCCGGCGGCCGACGCACCCCGAGCGGGCAGCGGCGTACGCGCGTTCCGCGGAACTCGCCGTGGCCGAGGGTCCCCGGGCTGTCCGGCTGACGGCCGCGGCGGACCACGCCCGGCTCGGCGGACTCCCGGACCGGGCCGGGGAACTGCTCGACGCGGCCGGCCGCGAGGACCTGCCCGACGCCGTGCGCGGAGCCGCCGAACTCGTCCGCGGCCGGCTCGCCCTGTGCGACGGGCCCGTCGCCGACGCCCGCGAGACCCTGCTCCTGGCCGCCGAACTGCTCGCCCCGCACGACCCTCCCCGCTCCCTCGCGGCACGCCTCGCCGCCATGGAGGCGGCCTGGGCGATGGGCGACGCGGCGGCCTACCTGGAAGCGCTGGACCACCCCTCGGCCCGCACCGACCCCGACCAGCGCCTCGCCGAGTACCGCGCCGGGATGTCCGCGGTCATGCACGGACGCCTGCACGCCGGACGGCAACGGCTGCGGGGATACCTGGCGAGCGGGCGCACCGAGGCGACCGACGACCCGGACCGCCTGCTGCACGCCGGGGTCGCCGCCCTCGTCGTCGGCGACCTCGTGGCGGCCTGCCGGATCAACTCCCGTGCCCTGGCCCTCGCCCGGGCCCGCGGGCCGTACATCCTCGTGCCGCAGGCCCTGGAACACCTCGCCTACGGCGAACTGCGCGCCGGCCGCCACGCCCGGGCCCGCGCCCACGCCGAGGACGGACTGCGCACCGCCCTCGACACCGGGCAGCGCAACATCGCGGCCCACCACCACGCCATCCTCGCCCTGGCCGCCTCGGTCGAGGGCGACCCCGACGCCGTGGCCGAACACGCCACCGCCGCGGAACGCGTGGCCGCGCCGCACGGCCTGGTCCAGGCGGCCACCCTGGCCCAGTGGGCCAGAGCCCGGGCCGACCTCGGCCGGGGCCGGGTCCCCGAGGCCGCCGCCCGCCTCGGCCCGCTGGTGGGCCCCGGCCCGCGGAGCGGCCACTTCGCCGTCCGCATGCTGGCCATCCCCTGCTTCGTGGAGGCGTCGGCCCGGGCGGGCCAG
The DNA here is from genome assembly GCF_056435845.1 of Streptomyces sp. NPDC043867. Classification (NCBI taxonomy): domain Bacteria; kingdom Bacillati; phylum Actinomycetota; class Actinomycetes; order Kitasatosporales; family Streptomycetaceae; genus Streptomyces; species Streptomyces sp. NPDC043867. The sequence goes on from NZ_JBWKDS010000005.1 coordinate 124,117, forward strand.
CCCGGCGCCGCCAGGGCCGCGGTGGCCGAGTTCGCCGGCTGGGCCGCGCAGGGCGCCGATCCCCAGGCACCGGCCCAGCTGGCCCGCTGCCAGGCACTGCTCGCCGGTCCCGAGGAGTGCGAGCCGTTCTTCGCCACCGCGCTGGCCTGCCACGACCGGGCGGACGGCGACTTCGAGCGCGGTCGCACCCTGCTCCTCTACGGAGCCTGGCTGCGGCGGCGGCGCAGGCCGGGCGAGGCCCGCGGCAGGCTCCGCGACGCGCTGGTCTCCTTCGAGCGCGGCGGGGCCCTGGGCTGGGCCACGCAGGCACGGGCGGAACTGCGCGCGACCGGCGAGGCCGGCGCCCAGGAACCGCCGGGGCCGCTGGCGCTGCTGACGCCGCAGCAGCTGCGGATCGCCCGCTGTGTCGCGGAGGGGGCCACCAACCGTGAGGTGGCGCTGCGGCTGTCCGTGAGTCCGCGCACAGTGGACTACCACCTGCGGAACGTCTTCGCAGCTCTGGGGGTCCGTTCCCGCGTCGAGCTGTCCCGATTGGTGGACCGGGCGGAGAAGACCGCCGCACACCCCTAGGTACCGACCGGGCGGTATGCCATCCTGCGGGCTCAGGAAAGGTCCGGCGGGACCGGCGTGCCGTGCGGCGGCGCACCGTGCCGAGCCGGTCCGAGCCGATTCCGGTGGAGGACAGCGAATGCAGCACCTCGTACAGGACCACGTCCGTACCGTGTCCGGTCCGCGGCCACTCGTACCCGCCGCCCGCTCGGCCGTCGACGCGGAGGCGCTCTCCGTGCTGCACCGGGCCGCCCGGGTCCTGCTGGCGGGACTGCCCGAGCTCACCGAGGCCCTGATGGCCGTCCTGCGGGAGCGGGAACCCGCGTACCGGGCCGCCATCCACGCGGACGTCGACAGCGTCCGCGAGGAGGTGCAGCGCTCGCTCCGGCTCAACGTGGGCTCCCTGCTGCGGCCCGGCGAACTGCGCGAGGCGGCGCGCCGCTGCTCCTGGGGGATCGGCAGGACCCGCGCCGAACGCGGCCTCCCGCTGGACGCCCTGCTGCGCGCCTTCCGCCTCGGCGGCGGCATGGTCTGGCAGGGGCTGGTCGACGAGACGAGCCGCCGCCATCCCACGGACGTCCGCCTCCTCGTGCACGTGGCCGCCGACGTGTGGAACTTCGTCGACGAGCACTGCGCGATCGTCGCCGACGCCTACCGCCAGACGGAGCGCGAACTGACCTGGCGCCGGGAGAACCGGCTGCGGCTGATGACCGCCGCGCTGCTGGACGGCACCGCCCGCATCGCCGACCTCCCGGCGACGGCCGCCGGGCTCGGCCTGCCCGAGCAAGGACGGTACGCCGTCGTCCTGGCGCAGAGCGCCGCCGGCCCGGCGCTGGTGAACGGCCGCGTCCCGGTGGATCTCCCGGGCCTGCGGGTGCAGTGGCACCGGGAGGCGGGCGGCGACTACGGCATCGTCCTGCTGGGCGGGCGCCCGCACGGCGACACCGGGCCGCTCCGCGGTGACGGGCGCGGGCAGGACGCCCGCCCGTACGGCGACACGCGCCTTCCGCGCGGCCAGCTGCCCGGCGACGGAGAGCACCTGCCCGGCGACGACGCCCGTCCGCGCGGAGACGGCCAGCACGACCGGGCCGACGACGGCCACGACGGGCGCGTGCACGACGGCACCGGGGAGGGAGGCGGGGCGCAGGAGCGTCCGCGCGCCCACGGGCTCGCCGAGGACGCCGGTGACATCGCCCGCCGGCTGAGCGCCCCGCCCGGCACCCGGATCGGGGTGAGCCCGGTCGTCGACGGCCTCGCCGCGGTCGGGGACGCCCGGCGGCTCGCCGACACGGCGCTGCGCGCCTGTCCGCGGGCCGGGGGCACCGTCGTACTGGAGGAGAACCTGCCCGCCGCCCTCGTCGTCTCCGCGCCCGCCCTCGGTGCGGCGCTCGCCGAGCGGGTCCTCGGCCCCCTGCTGCGCCTGGACCCCTCCGACCGGGACATCCTGCTGGACACCCTCACCGCCTGGCTGGCCTGCGACGGTTCGGCCCAGCGGTCCGCCGCCCGGCTCTACTGCCACCGCAACACCGTCCTGAACCGGCTGCGCCGCTGCGAGCAGCTGACGGGCCGCTCCCTGACCCGCCCCACGGACGTGGTGGAGCTCTCACTCGCGCTGGCCGCCCGCACCCTGCTGGATCCCGGCCGGACCGGCCGGTCCGAAGGCGCGCCGGAGGGGCCCCGGTCCAGGGCGGCGACTCCGCGGCCCTGAGCCGGAGGACGGCCGATAGGCTGTCCGCGCCGACCGGCGAGCCGCTCGCCGTGCTCGTGACGTCCGAGGAACGGTGCCGTGCCGCCGAGGCGGCGGTGCCGTGCAGCCCGGGCGTCCGGCGACACCGAGGGGCGCGGGAGCGTGGCGCCGCCCGTGTCCGGCCGCCCGTTCCGTGCCCGAGAGGACGCCGCCCGTGACCGCCGGCACCGCGTACGCCGTCGAGCCCGCCGTCGCCGCCGAACGGCCCGCCCACCGGGACGGCAACGTCCTGCGCTGGCTCGGCGCGTACACCGCGTCGATGCTCGGCGACAACATCTACTACCTCGCCCTGTCCTGGGCGGCCGTCCAGGCCGGGACGCCCGCGCAGGCCGGACTCGTGACGGCCGCGAGCGCCGTGCCCCGGGCCCTGCTCATGCTGGGCGGGGGAGTGGTCGCGGACCGCTTCGGACCCCGCAAGGTCGTCATCGGCAGTGACGCCGTGCGCTGCGCGGCCGTCCTCGCGGTCGCCGCGCTGCTGTTCGCGGCCGAGCCCGGTCTGTGGCCGCTGGCCCTGCTCGCCCTGGTCTTCGGCACCGTCGACGCCGTCTTCATGCCGGCCGTCGGCGCGCTTCCCGCCCGCATCACCGGACGCGGGCAGCTCGCCCGCGTCCAGGGCATGCGCGGTCTCGCGATCCGCTTCGCCAACGTGGTGGGCGCCCCGCTCGGCGGCCTCGGCGTGGCCGCGGGCGGCGCGGCGGCCGCCTTCGGCCTGGCGGGCCTGCTGATCGCCGTGTCCGTGCCACTGCTGGTCTCCGTACGGATGACAGACCTGCCCCCGCACCCGGCCGACGGCCCTGCCACAGCCGCCGGAACGGGGCCGGTCGACGGAGGCGGACCGGCTGACGGCCCTGCCGTGTCCGCCGGACCTGGACCGGCCGCCGCCGGGGTGGCCGTACCCGCGGGGCAGGAGTCGAGTGCGGAAGCCGAGCCGGTCGGCAGGGCTGCCGCACCCGCCGAACCTGGACCGGCCGCCGGGGTGGCCGTACCCGCGGGGCCGGAGTGGAGCGCCGAAGCCGAGCCGGTGGACGGGGCCGGACGGGTTGACGCGTCTGCCGTGGCCGCCGGAATCGGGAGGACCGACGCGTCTGCCGTGCCCGCAGGGGCCGGACCGCTCGCCGGGTCCGAGCCGCCTGCCGGGGCCGCTCTACCCGCCGGGTTCGAGCCGCCCGTCGGGGGCGCCGTGGCCGCCGGGGCCGGACCGCTCGCCGGGTCCGTGCCGCCTGCCGGGGCTGCTGTACCCGCCGGGTTCGAGCCGACCGCCGGGGGCGTCGTAGCCGCCGGGGCCGAACCGCTCGCCGGATGCGAACCGCTCGCCGGGGCTGCCATACCCGCCGAGTCCGAGCCGCCCGTCGAGGGCGCCGCGTCCGCTGCGGCCGGACCGCCCGCCGGATGCGAGCCGCCCGTCGGGGGCGCCGTGGCCGCCGGGGACGGGGTGGTCGACGGCGACCGGCCGTCGTCTCCGAACGCGTGGCGGGAGCTCCGTGACGGTCTGCGTTACATCCGGCGGCACCCGGTGCTCGCCCCGCTGATCGTCTCCATAGCCCTCGGCGACCTCGGCTTCGTCGGTCCGCTCAACGTGGGGCTGGCCCTGCTCGCGGACCAGCGCGGCTGGGGAGCCGCCGGCATGGGCTGGGTGCTCGCCGGGTTCGGCACCGGGGCGGGGCTCGTCTCCCTGCTGCTGACCGCGCGGGGACGGCTGCCCTGCGCCGGGCGCGTCATGGCCGTCGCGCTCCTCCTCGGGTGCGTGGCGATGGGTTCCCTCGCCCACGTCCCCGGCGTGGCCGTCGCGACGGGAGTCGCCCTGCTCGTCGGACTGCTCGCCGGCCTGAGCGGCGTCCTGTGCGGGGCGCTGCTGCAGACCGAGACCGACCCCGCCTATCTCGGCCGGGTCAGCGCGGTGGCGGGGATCGTCAGCCTCGGCTTCGCCCCGCTCAGCATGCCGGTCTCCGCCACCGCCATCGGCGTGTGGGGCACCGGCCCCGTCTTCGTCGTCAGCGCCGCGGTCTGCGGTCTCGGCGGCGTCGTCGCCCTCTGCTCGGGCCCCCTGCGCCGCGCCGAACTGCCGAAGTAGCGCGGACGGACCCCGGAGGGGATCCGGAGCCGTCCCGGGCGGACGCCCGGTGAAGGCGACCGTCCGCGGCCTCCGGCTCCGGATGCCGTCCGGGCGCCGCCCGGCCGCCGTCCGGGCACCCCGAGGCCCGCGCGGCAGTCGCGGCGCGCGGACCGGGAGGTCAGATATCCAGCGGGTTCGGACCGGAAGGTCAGAGGCCCAGCGGCTTCGCCTCCCGCAGCTTCGCGATCGCCTCCTTGTCGCCCTCCAGCTCCACGGCGGCCACACTCTGGCGTCCGTAGGCGAAGAGCAGCAGCTCCGAGGGCTCGCCGGTCACCGTCACCACCGGGGTGCCCCTGCGGGCGACCGCCGTCTGGCCGTCCGGGCGGCGCAGCACCAGACCGGTCGGCGTGCCGCGGCCCACCAGCCGGGCCGTGCGCTCCAGCCGCGACCAGAGGGTGTCCTGGAAGACGGGGTCCAGCGGCCGGGGCGTCCAGGCGGGCCGGGCCCGGCGCACGTCCTCGGTGTGGACGTAGAACTCGATCGTGTTCGACGCCTCGTCGACCTGCTTCAGGGAGAAGGGCGAGAATCGCGGCGGCCCCGTACGGATGAGCTGGATCAGCTCCTCGTACGGCTTCTCGGCGAACTCCGCCTGCACCCGTTCCAGCCGGGGCGCGAGCTGCTTGATCAGGATTCCGCCCGCGGCGTCCGCGCGGCGCTCGCGCACCACGACGTGCGCGGCGAGGTCACGGGTGGTCCAGCCGTCGCACAGGGTGGGGGCGTCCGGCCCCTCGGCCTCCAACAGATCGGCGAGGAGAAGTCGTTCACGCTTCGCATGGGTCGACATGACGCCAGCCTACGACCGCCGCGCCACTCCGCCCAGTGGACATCCGGCGGGAACGCCACCCGGTCCGCCCAGTGGACGCCCGCCGGGCGCGTCCGGCGGGCGCGGCACAATGGTCGCCATGACCAGTACGCCCCCGCCCAGCAGCCTCGACCCCGGCATCGCCGCGCGTCTCAAGCGCGGCGCCGACGGGCTCGTCCCCGCGATCGCCCAGCAGTACGACACCGGGGAGGTGCTGATGCTGGGCTGGATGGATGACGAGGCCCTGCACCGCACCCTCACCACGGGCCGCTGCACCTACTGGTCCCGCAGCCGCCAGGAGTACTGGGTCAAGGGCGACACCTCGGGGCACGTCCAGCACGTGAAGTCCGTGGCGCTCGACTGCGACGCCGACACCGTCCTCGTCAAGGTCGACCAGACCGGCGCCGCCTGCCACACCGGCGCCCCGACCTGCTTCGAAGCCGACGTCCTGCTCACGGACGCCGGGTCCGGCACACCGTCCGCCGGTCAGTAGGGTCAGCCGTCATGGACCTCGAGACGTTCCGCAAGCTGGCCACCGACCGCAGGGTGATCCCCGTCGGCCGCAAGCTCCTCGCGGACGGCGACACCCCCGTCGCCCTGTACCGCAAGCTGGCCGCCGAGCGCCCCGGCACCTTCCTGCTGGAATCGGCCGAGAACGGCCGGTCCTGGTCTCGCTATTCCTTCGTCGGCGTCCGCAGCCACGCGACGCTGACCGAGCGCGACGGCCGGGCCCACTGGCTCGGCACGCCCCCCGTCGGCGTGCCCGTGGACGGCGACCCGCTGGCCGCGCTGCGCGCCACGGTCGAGGCGCTGCACACACCGCGCGCGGACGGCCTGCCGCCCTTCACCGGCGGCATGGTCGGCTACCTCGGCTACGACGTCGTGCGCCGCCTGGAGAAGATCGGCCCCGGCGAACGGGACGACCTGAAGCTCCCCGAGCTGACCATGCTGCTCACCAGCGACCTCGCCGTCCTCGACCACTGGGACGGCACGGTCCAGCTGATCGCCAACGCCATCAACCACAACGACCTCGACACGGGTGTCGACGAGGCGTACGCGGACGCCGTCGCCCGCCTCGACGCGATGGAGGCGGACCTGTCGCGCGCGGTCTCTCAGCCCCCGGCCGCGCTCCCGCCGTCCGAGCTTCCCGAGTACACGGCGCTGTGGGGCGGCCCGCAGTACCAGGACGCCGTCGAGGACATCAAGGAGCGCATCCGCGCCGGCGAGGCCTTCCAGGTCGTGCCCTCCCAGCGCTTCGAGACCCCCTGCACGGCCAGTGCCCTGGACGTCTACCGGGTCCTGCGGGCGACCAACCCCTCGCCGTACATGTACCTCTTCCGCTTCGAGGGCTTCGACGTCGTGGGCTCGTCCCCCGAGGCGCTGGTCAAGGTCGAGGACGGGCAGGCGATGGTCCACCCCATCGCGGGCACCCGGCCGCGCGGCGCCACCGTCCAGGAGGACCAGGCACTCGCCGACGAGCTGATCGCCGACCCCAAGGAACGCGCCGAGCACCTCATGCTCGTCGACCTCGGGCGGAACGACCTGGGGCGGGTCTGCGAGCCCGGTTCGGTCGAGGTCGTCGACTTCATGTCCATCGAGCGGTACTCCCACGTCATGCACATCGTCTCGACGGTGACCGGCCGGGTCGCCCGGGGACGTACGGCCTTCGACGTGCTGACCGCCTGCTTCCCGGCGGGCACCCTGTCCGGAGCGCCCAAGCCGCGCGCCATGCAGATCATCGACGAACTGGAGCCCTCCCGGCGCGGCCTGTACGGCGGCTGCGTCGGCTACCTCGACTTCGCCGGCGACTCGGACACCGCCATCGCCATCCGTACGGCGCTGCTGCGGGACGGCACGGCCTACGTGCAGGCCGGTGCCGGCGTGGTGGCCGACTCCGACCCGGTCGCGGAGGACACCGAGTGCCGCAACAAGGCCGCAGCGGTGCTCCGCGCCGTGCACACGGCGAACCGGCTCGGGAAGTAGGACGCTTCTCACGTGAACCCCGGGTGACGGTTCGCCCGGGGTTCAGGCGATAGTGGAGTACGTGACTGCTGTGCCTCACCCCCGATCCGAAGCCGCCGCGGGACCCGACGGGTCCGGCCGCCGCAGCCTGGCCGTGGCGCTGTTCTGCGGCGCGCTCGGCGCCGCCGTGACGCTGCTCGCCACCCGGCAGGGCTGGTCGGAGGGCACCACGCCGGTGGCCGGCGGCGAGTTCCCGCTGTCCGCGAAGGGCAGCGACGTCACGGGCGTGCCCGCCGCGCTCGCCGTGGTCAGCCTCGCCGCGCTCGTCGCCGTCTTCGCCGTACGCCGCTCCGGGCGGCTCCTCGTCTCCGCGCTGCTCGCCCTCTCGGGCGCCGGCGTCGCCGCGGCGGCCCTGCTCGGCGCCGAGGACAGCTCCGCACTCGACGACAAGGCCGCCCAGGCGTCCGGCGACACCTCCGCGACCGTGCACGCGCTCGGCCACACCGCCTGGCCGTACGTGGCCGCGGCCGGCGGCGCGCTCATCCTGCTGGCCGGGCTGCTCGCGCTGCGCTACGGACGCCGGTGGCCCGCCATGTCCGGCCGCTACGAGCGCGACGGCACCCCCCGGCCGCGCAGGACCAGGCCCGTGGACCCCGACCGGCCCGAGGACCTGTGGAAGGCCCTGGACCGCGGCGAGGACCCGACTGGGACCTGAGACGCCCCTCCCCGGGGCGGCCGGGACCCGAGACATCGGCCTCCCCCGGGGCTGCCGGGACCTGAGACCCCCGCCCTCCGGGGCCGCCGGGACCTTCGGCCCGGGACGTCCGTCCCGATCCGGCCCGGCCGCCGCGGAAGGGGGCACCCCGCGCTCAAGGCGGACCCGCGAGTACGGGACAATGGACGCCGAGCGTCCGACTCACACACGCACACAGCAACGAGGAGCAAGTCATGGCGGGCAGCAGCCACGGCCACACCCCGGCCGCCTGGACCGGTGTCATCATCGCCTTCATCGGTTTCTGCGTCTCCGGCGCGTTCATGGTGCTGGCCAACCCGCTGGGCTTCTGGGCCGGCATGGTCATCGTCGTCCTCGGTGGTGTCGTCGGCGGCATCATGCGCGCGATGGGGATGGGCCAGCCGAAGGAGGCGCACGTCCAGAAGCCGCACTCGGCGCCCCAGGTCGCGGGCGCGGAGGGCTGAGGGCTCCCGCCCGACCTCGCACGTCACCAAGCAGCCCCCGGAGTCTGCCGGGGGCCGCTTCGCCGTGCGCGACGGCACCGTGCGTAACGGGCGCCCGGGCGCCGCGCGGGGCAGAATGCTCCGGGTGAACGCCGAAACCCACAGGGTGACCCCGCCGGACGCGGGCACCGGCCCGCCGACCGGGGCGGCGCGGCGGCTGGCGGTCCCTGCCGGTCTGCTCGCCGCCGTCGTCGGCGCCTTCGCCTACGTCGGAGCCGTCGACCCGAACGAGCCGGGCCACTATCCGGTCTGCCCGCTGCTGCGCCTCACCGGGCTCTACTGCCCCGGCTGCGGCGGCCTGCGCAGCGCCCACGCCTTCGTGCACGGGGACTTCGCGGCGGCGCTCACGGACAACGCGCTCGCCGTCGCGGGGTACCTGGTGTTCGCGGTGGTGTGGTCCGTCTGGGTGGTCCGCGCGGCGCGCGGCCGGCCGGTGCGGATCGACCTCGGGCCCGTCCACCTGTGGGGCGTCGGCGTGTTGCTGCTGGCCTTCACCATTGTCCGGAACCTGCCGTTCGGTGACTGGCTCCACCCTTGATCAATGGACGAACGTCCAGGTGGTGGGACCGGCGTCAACCGGATGCGAGGCCTGCGCCTTCCTCCGGATACCATCGCAGTGACCCGTCTCAACCGTCAGGGACGGCGGACCCGGGTCGACCGCCCGACCGCTCAAACCGTCCACCGCAGGGAAGGGGGCCGCTCGCGTGAGTGTGCTCGACGAGATCATCGACGGAGTCCGTGCCGACCTCGCGGAGCGACAGGCGCGCGTCAGCCTCGACGAGCTCAAGGAGCGCGCCGCGAAGGCTCCGGCGGCCAAGGACGGCGTGGCCGCCCTGCGCGGTGACGGCGTCAAGGTCATCTGCGAGGTCAAGCGCTCCAGCCCCTCCAAGGGCGCGCTCGCCGCGATCGCCGACCCGGCCGCCCTCGCCGCGGACTACGAGGCGGGCGGTGCGGCCGTCATCTCCGTGCTGACCGAGCAGCGCCGCTTCGGCGGCTCGCTGGCCGACCTGGAGGCCGTCCGCGCCAAGGTCGACATCCCCGTGCTGCGCAAGGACTTCATCGTCACGTCGTACCAGCTGTGGGAGGCCCGGGCCTACGGCGCCGACCTCGTCCTGCTGATCGTGGCCGCCCTCGACCAGGCCGCCCTGGAGTCCCTCATCGAGCGCGCCGAGTCCATCGGGCTCACCCCGCTCGTCGAGGTGCACGACGAGGACGAGGCCGAGCGGGCGGTGGACGCCGGCGCGAAGGTGATCGGTGTCAACGCGCGCGACCTGAAGACGCTGAAGGTCGACCGCACCACCTTCGAGCGGGTCGCCCCCGAGATCCCGGACCACCTCGTCAAGATCGCCGAGTCCGGTGTCCGCGGCCCCCACGACCTCATCGCGTACGCCAACGCCGGCGCCGACGCGGTCCTGGTCGGCGAGTCCCTCGTCACCGGCCGCGACCCCAGGGCCGCGGTCTCCGACCTCGTCGCGGCCGGGGCCCACCCCGCGCTGCGCCACGGACGGGGCTGACGCTCCCGTGGCCGGCCCGACCGCACCCCGGCACCGGGTGAGCCTGCGCTTGCCCGGCGCCGCCGGGTGCCTGCGGTCGGCCGCCCCGCTCCCCGCCGCCCGGACGGCGCGGGATCCCTACGCCCGCCTCGCCCGCGGCTGCCGCCCGCGAGGCTGCCGGGCCCCGGCCCGCCGCGTGCACGGCCGCCGGGTCCGCTACGTCATCGGGGACGAGCCCGGGCAGGTCAACGGCATGCGATGGCGCGTGCGCGTGCGCGCACTCACGCCGGCCCCGGCCCGGTCCGCCCTCCGGGTGGTCTGACCGGTCCCTCCACCACCGCCCCGCCCGTCGGCGGCGATGTGGACGGGCCGCCGGGTACCCGCGGCGTGGTGCGCGCGTGCGTCGACGACGTGACTCCTGTCCGATCCGTGACCGGGGCAGACGCCCCTGCGAGGTATCCGCATGCCCAGCGAGTTCTTCATTCCCGACCCCGAGGGTCTGATCCCCAGCGCCGAGGGGTACTTCGGCGCGTTCGGCGGCAAGTTCATCCCGGAGGCGCTCGTCGCCGCCGTGGACGAGGTCGCCGTCGAGTACGACAAGGCCAAGGCCGACCCCGAGTTCGCCCGCGAACTGGACGACCTGCTCGTCCACTACACCGGACGCCCGAGCTCCCTCACCGAGGTGCCGCGCTTCGCCGGACACGCGGGCGGCGCCCGGGTGTTCCTCAAGCGCGAGGACCTGAACCACACCGGGTCTCACAAGATCAACAACGTGCTCGGCCAGGCGCTGCTCACCCGGCGCATGGGCAAGACGCGGGTCATCGCCGAGACCGGGGCCGGACAGCACGGCGTGGCCACCGCCACCGCCTGCGCGCTGTTCGGACTCGACTGCACCATCTACATGGGTGAGATCGACACCGAGCGGCAGGCCCTGAACGTGGCCCGGATGCGCATGCTCGGCGCCGAGGTCATCGCCGTGAAGTCCGGCAGCCGCACCCTCAAGGACGCCATCAACGAGGCGTTCCGCGACTGGGTCGCCAACGTCGACCGCACCCACTACCTCTTCGGCACGGTGGCGGGCCCGCATCCCTTCCCGGCCATGGTGCGGGACTTCCACCGGGTGATCGGCGTCGAGGCGCGCCGGCAGATCCTGGAGCGCGCGGGACGGCTCCCCGACGCCGCCGTCGCCTGCGTCGGCGGCGGCTCCAACGCCATCGGCCTCTTCCACGCCTTCATCCCCGACACCGGCGTCCGCCTCATCGGCTGCGAGCCCGCCGGGCACGGCATCGAGACCGGCGAGCACGCGGCGACGCTGACCGCCGGCGAGCCGGGCATCCTGCACGGCTCGCGGTCCTACGTCCTCCAGGACGAGGAGGGGCAGATCACCGAGCCGTACTCGATCTCGGCCGGCCTCGACTACCCCGGCATCGGCCCCGAGCACTCCTACCTCAAGGACAGCGGACGCGGCGAGTACCGCGCCGTCACCGACGACGCGGCCATGCAGGCACTGCGCCTGCTCTCCCGCACCGAGGGCATCATCCCGGCCATCGAGAGCGCGCACGCGCTGGCCGGCGCCCTGGAGGTCGGCAGGGAACTGGGCAAGGACGGGCTGATCGTGGTCAACCTGTCGGGGCGCGGCGACAAGGACATGGACACCGCCGCCCGCTACTTCGGGCTGTACGACACCGACGCCGTCGTCGAGGCGGACGAGGCCGGCGACGGCGCCGAGATCGAGGGGGACGCCAAGTGAGCGGCAACATCCAGCTGTTGGGCGACACGCTCGCCGGCGCCAGGGCCGAGGGCAGGGCCGCCCTGATCGCGTACCTCCCGGCCGGCTTCCCGACCGTGGACGGCGGGATCGCGGCGATCAAGGCCGCCTTCGACGGCGGCGCCGACGTCGTCGAGGTGGGGCTGCCGCACAGCGACCCCGTCCTCGACGGGCCCGTCATCCAGACCGCCGACGACATCGCCCTGCGCGGCGGCGTCCGGATCGCGGACGTGATGCGCACGGTCCGCGAGGCGCACGCGGCCACCGGGAAGCCGGTGCTCGTGATGACGTACTGGAACCCCATCGACCGCTACGGCGTCGAGCGCTTCACCGCCGAACTCGCCGCGGCGGGCGGGGCCGGGTGCATCCTGCCCGACCTGCCGGTGCAGGAGTCGGCGCTGTGGAGGGAGCACGCCGACAAGCACGGTCTCGCGACCGTCTTCGTCGTCGCCCCCAGCAGCAAGGACGCCCGGCTCGGCGAGATCACCGCGGCGGGCTCCGGCTTCGTCTATGCCGCCTCGCTGATGGGCGTCACCGGCACCCGCGAGTCGGTGGGCGCCGAGGCGCAGGACCTGGTGCACCGCACCAAGGCCACCACGGACCTGCCCGTCTGCGTCGGCCTCGGCGTCTCCAACGCCACGCAGGCCGCCGAGGTGGCCGGCTTCGCCGACGGCGTGATCGTCGGCTCGGCCTTCGTGAAGCGGATGCTGGACGCGCCGGACGAGGCGGCCGGACTGGACGCCGTACGCGCCCTCGCGAGCGACCTGGCGAAGGGCGTGCGCGGCACGGCGTGACGCACACCGGAGATCCGCTCACTCGAACGGGTGGACCTGGGGCCGGGGAGGCGCGCTGCGCCTCCCCGGTTCGTTCTGCCGGATGTGAGCGAGAAGAACCGTGACGGAAAGCGCACCGCCCGCGAGCGGCTGGCGGTCGAGCGAGAGAAGCAGAAGGCCGGGGAGAAGCGCCGGCGGGCGCTGATCGTGGGGGCGTCGGTGGTCTGCGTCCTCGGTCTCGCCGCGGTGGTGGGCGTCGTCGCCGCCAACGCGGGCAAGGACGACAAGAGCGACGCCGCGGGCCCCGTCGTGTCGCCCTCGGGGGCGCGGGGCAAGGACGGTCTCGCGATCCCCGTGGGCAAGGACGACGCCAGATCCACCCTCACGGTCTACGAGGACTTCCGCTGCCCGGCCTGCAAGTCCTTCGAGACGGCGTACCGCCCGACCATCCACGAGCTGGTGGACGCCGGGCAGCTGAAGGTCGACTACCACCTCGCCACGCTCATCGACGGGAACATGGGCGGCAGCGGCTCCCGCCGGGCGGCCAACGCCGCGGCCTGCGCCCAGGACGCCGGCAAGTTCACCGCGTACCACGACGTCCTGTACGACAGCCAGCCCCAGGAGACCGACGACGCCTTCGCGAAGCCGGACAGGCTCCTCGAGCTGGCGGGCAAGGTGGAGGGGCTGGACACCCCGGCGTTCCGCAAGTGCGTCGACGACGGCACGCACGACACCTGGGTGCTGAAGTCGAACCAGGCATTCCAGGCGGGCCACTTCGGCGGCACGCCGACCGTGCTGTTCGGCGGCAAGAACATCTACGCGGACCGGGCGATGACCCCGGCGAAGCTGAAGCAGCTGGTGCAGGCGGAGAACAGGGGCTGAGCCCCTCCGCCGAAGCCCCGCGGGGGTGCCCGGCCCGGGTCTCCCGCGGGCCCGGAGGCGCTCCCCGTTATGGACCCGTAGCCGGGCTGCCCGCCGTCGGCCCGGCCCGGCACGGTAGCGTCGACCCTGCCATGGAACTTGCCTACATTCCCAGCCCGTCGCGCGGGGTGCTGCCCCTCGGCCCCATTCCGCTGCGCGCCTACGCGTTCTGCATCATCATCGGCGTCTTCGTGGCCGTCTGGCTCGGCAACAAGCGCTGGATCGCCCGCGGCGGGCGTCCCGGCACGGTGGCCGACATCGCGGTCTGGGCCGTCCCGTTCGGCCTCGTCGGCGGACGGCTCTACCACGTGATCACGGACTACGAGCTGTACTTCAGCGAGGGCCGTGACTGGGTGGACGCCTTCAAGATCTGGGAGGGCGGCCTCGGCATCTGGGGCGCGATCGCCCTCGGCGCGGTGGGTGCGTGGATCGGCTGCCGCCGCCGCGGCATCCCGCTGCCGGCGTGGGCCGACGCCCTCGCGCCCGGCATCGTCTTCGCCCAGGCCATCGGGCGCTGGGGCAACTGGTTCAACCAGGAGCTGTACGGCCGGGAGACGTCGGTTCCCTGGGCGCTGCACATCACGTCCTCGACGGGCGGGCGGGTGCCGGGCTACTACCACCCGACGTTCCTTTACGAGTCGCTGTGGTGCGTCGGCGTCGGTTTCCTCGTCATCTGGGCCGACCGCCGCTTCAGGCTCGGGCACGGCCGGGCGTTCGCGCTGTACGTCGCCGCGTACTGCGTGGGCCGGGGCTGGATCGAGTACATGCGCGTCGACGACGCCCACCACTTCCTCGGCCTGCGCCTGAACGACTGGACCGCGATGGCGGTCTTCGTCCTCGCCGTGGTCTACCTGGTCCTGTCCGCGCGGATGCGGCCCGGACGCGAGGAGGTCGTCGAGCCGGACACGGGCACGGACCCCTCGGCGGAGGACGCCCGGGACACCGACGGCGAGAAGACCGCGTCCGACGGCAAGCCGGACGCCGGGACCGACGTCAAGCCGGACGCCCTGACGGACGCCAAGACCGACGGCGGGACGGGCGCCACGACGGCCGCGTCCGACGTCAGGACCGACGGGAAGAGCGGGGCCACGCCGGACGGTGACGCCGTCGAGCTGGGCAAGAAGCCCGGGGCCGAAGGCCCCGCGGACGCCGCCGGGGCCGACGCGTCCGAGAGGGACGGGGCCGGGTCGGCCAAGAAGAACTGACCGGACCCGCCACGACGGGTCGAAGGGCGCCGGATCACGGATCCGGCGCCCTTCGCGTGTGCGGGCCGCGGACACACACGCCGTCAGCCGCGGCGGGCCAGCGCCAGGGTGCGGTGGGCGCCCGCCACCACCGCCGCGTCGACGAACCGGCCGTCGGGCAGCGCCAGAGCGCCCGGGTGGACGGCGGCGGCCTCGACCACCGCCTCGGCGGACTCGATCTCCTCCGGGGTCGGGAGGTACGCCCGCTCGATGACGGGGAGCTGCCGGGGATGGATGGCAGCCCGCCCGAGGAAGCCCAGGGCACGGCCGTGCGCACACGACACGGCGAGCCCGTCCAGGTCCCTGATGTCCGGGTAGACCGACTGGCTGGGCGGCGGCAGACCCGCCGCCCGGGCGGCGACGACCACCCGGGCGCGCGCCCAGTCCAGGCCCGCGCCCTCCCGTACGCCGAGATCGGCCCGCAGGTCGGCCTCGCCGAGCGCGATGCCGCGCAGGGCGTGGTGCGCGGACGCGACGGCGAACGCCTGCTCCACCCCGAGGGCCGTCTCCAGCAGGGCGTACAGCCCGAGGTCGCTGCCCTCGGCGCGGAAGGCGCCCTCCGCCACGCGCACGACGTCCCAGGGCGAGGTCACCTTCGGCAGCCGGAGACCGGACAGGCCGGGCAGCGGGGCGAGCGTCTTCAGGTCGGCCTCGGCCAGGGGGCCGTCCAGGGCGTTCACCCGGACGTGGACGGCGACCGGGGCCACGTCGGAGAGCAGCTCCGCGGTGGCCGCGCGGGCGTACTCCTTGCGGGCGGGGGCGACCGCGTCCTCCAGGTCGACGATCACGGCGTCCGCGCCGCACGCGAGCGCCTTGACCACCACGTCGGGCCGGTCGCCGGGGACATACAGCCAGGTCAGGACCGGTTCCGCGGTCACAGGGCGCCCTCCGACCGCAGGCGGTCGAGTTCGGGCTCCGTCAGGCCGAGTTCGGTCAGCACCGCCGCCGTGTCCGCGCCGTGCGGCCGGCCCGCCCAGCGGATCGCGCCGGGCGTGGCGGAGAGCCGGAAGAGGACGTTCTGCATGCGCAGCGGGCCCAGTTCGGGGTCGTCGATAGTGGTGATGCTGTCCAGGGCCGCGTACTGCGGGTCCGCCATGACGTCCCGTACGTCCTGGACCGGCGCCACCGCCGCCTCCGCCTTCTCGAAGGCGCTCAGCACCTCCTCGCGGGTGTGGCGGGCGATCCACGTGCCGACGGCCTCGTCCAGCACGTCCGCGTTGCGGGCCCGCTCCGCGCCCGACGCGAACCACGGCTCGTCGATCAGCTCCGGGCGTCCGACCAGCCGCATCAGCCGTTCCGCGACCGACTGCGCCGACGTGGACACCGCGACCCACACGCCGTCGGCCGTGCGGTAGGTGTTGCGGGGCGCGTTGTTGGCGGAGCGGTTGCCGGTACGGGGCTGGACGTGGCCGAGCTGGTCGTACCAGAGGGGCTGCGGGCCGACGACGGTGAGGATCGGTTCGATGATCGCCATGTCGACCACCTGGCCCTCGCCCGTGCGGTCCCGGGCCGTCAGCGCCGTCATCACCGCGTACGCCGTCGCCAGGCCGGCGATCGAGTCGGCCAGGCCGAAGGGCGGCAGGGTCGGCGGGGCGCCCGGTTCGCCGGTGATCGCCGCGAACCCGCTCATCGCCTCGGCCAGCGTGCCGAACCCGGGGCGGTGCGCGTACGGGCCGAACTGGCCGAAGCCGGTGACCCTGGCGAGCACCAGCCGCGGGTTGGCGGCCGACAGCTTCTCCCAGCCGAGGCCCCACTTCTCCAGGGTGCCGGGGCGGAAGTTCTCGACGACGACGTCGGCCGTCGCGGCGAGGCGGAGCAGGGTGTCGCGGCCGCCGGGGCTCGACAGGTCGAGTGTGATGGTGCGCTTGTTGCGGCCGAGGAGCTTCCACCACAGGCCGACACCGTCCTTGGACGGGCCGTGGCCCCGGGAGGGGTCGGGCTTGGCCGGGTGCTCGACCTTGATCACCTCGGCGCCGAAGTCCCCGAGCATGGTGGCGGCCAGCGGTCCCGCGAAGAGGGTCGCGAGGTCGAGCACGCGCAGGCCGGTCAGCGGGCCGTGCTCCGTCGCCGTACCGGCGCCGTGCTCCCGTGACGTGTCCTGTTCCCGGCCTGCGGCCGGGGGGAGCTGCGCGGGTCCGCCGGATCCGGGTTCCTGGAGGGCGGCTGCCGTGTGCCGCCCCGGTCCGCTCGGGCCGTGTTCCTGGCGGGCGCTCACGACGCGGGCCGCGACGCCTGGGCGTCGATCTCGGAGCGGTAGGGCATCGAGGACGAGGCGCCGGCCCGCTGCACCGACAGCGCGGCGGCGGCCGAGGCCCAGGCGAGGGCGGACCGCATCGGCCTGCCCTCGCCGAGCGCGACGGCCAGGGTGCCGACGAAGGTGTCGCCCGCGCCGGTGGTGTCCACGGCGGTCACCCGCGGCACGGGGACACTGATCGGGTCGTGATCCCGCGCGACGTACAGGCAGCCCGCCGCGCCGAGCGTCACGATCACGGCCGGGACCCGTGCGAGCAGGGTCTTGGCCGCCTCCCGGGGTTCGATGACCCCGCCGAGTGCGGCGGCCTCGTGCTGGTTGGCCACCAACAGGTCGACGGAGTCGAGGAGTTCGGGTGGCAGCGGCTGGACGGGGGAGGGGGTCAGGACCGTGCGGACGCCGTGCCCGCGTGCGGCCTCGGCGCCCGCGACGACAGCGGCCAGCGGGATCTCCAGCTGGAGCAGGAGCGCGTCGGCGGCGGCGATGAGGGCCTCGTCGCCGGGGGCGAGATGGTCGACGGTGCCGTTCGCGCCCGGGATGACGACGATGGCGTTGCCTCCCTCGTCGTCCACGACGATGTGGGCGGTGCCGGACGGGCCCTCGGCGGTGCGCAGGTGGTCGGTGTCCACGCCGGAGTGTTCGAGGGTGGACCGCAGTCCGGTGCCGAAGGCGTCCTGGCCCACCGCGCCGATCATCGAGACGTCGGCGCCCGCGCGGGCCGCGGCGATCGCCTGGTTGGCGCCCTTGCCGCCGGGGACCGTGCGGAACTCCCGGCCCGTCACGGTCTCGCCGCGCTGCGGGGCCTTGGCGACGTACGTGACGAGGTCCATGTTCGTGCTGCCGAGTACGGCGATGAGAGTCATGGGCGGCAGGCCTCCTGGTGGCTCTGGCGGTGGGTGAGCTGGGCGAGGGTGTCGAAGCCGACGCCGTTGAAGTCGGCGATCGAGGTGGCCAGCCGGTTCTTGAGCGGAGCGGTCCACCGCTCGGGGAGGGCGGCGGGGTCCCCGGCCAGCAGGCCCGCGACGCTGCCCGCCGTCGCGCCGTTGGAGTCCGTGTCCCAGCCGCCCGACACGGCACGGCAGACGGAGCCCGCGAAGTCCCCGTCCGCATGGGTGAGGGCCGCGGCGATCAGGGCGGTGTTGGGGACGGCGTGGACCCAGTGGTAGGCGCGGTGCGCGGCATGCAGTTCGTCGACGACGGCGTCGAAGTCCTCGGTCGTACGGGCGAGCCGGACGGCGTGACGGACGGCTTCGGCCAGCCGGGAGCCGGCCGGGACGACGGCGAGTCCCGCCCGCAGGCACGTGTGGACGTCGCCGTTGCCGCCCGCCGCCGCGGCGAGGGCCGCCGCCGCGAACATCGCCGCGTACACCCCGTTCGCCGTGTGGGTGAGGGTGGCGTCCCGGTGGGCCTGTTCCGCGGCGGCCGCCGGGTCACCGGGGTTCGTCCAGCCGTGGACGTCCGCGCGGATCAGGGCGCCGATCCACTCGCGGAAGGGGTTGCGGTGGCGGGCCGTGCGCGGGGGCTCCACGCCGGCGAGGAGGTTGCGGTACGCGACGCGCTCCGCGGTGAACGTGCGGCCCGCGGGGAGTTCGTCCAGCCACAGCCGCGCCACGTCGGCGGTGGTGAACCCGCGGCCGTACCGCTGGAGCAACAGCACGTTCAGCACGGGGTAGTTGAGGTCGTCGTCCTCCGGCATGCCGTCGATGTTCTCGGCGAGTGAGGTGGGCGCGGAGCGCTTGTTCCAGGGGTGGGCCGTCGCGAGTTCCGCGGGGACTCCGCGGGCCGTGAAATAGGTGCTCAGCGGCCAGTTGCCGGTGGCGCGGGCCAGTTCGCGGATTCCCCGCAGGGGGAGTTTCTCCACCGGTTTGCCCAGCAGGCAGC
Source organism: Streptomyces sp. NPDC043867 (assembly GCF_056435845.1). Classification (NCBI taxonomy): domain Bacteria; kingdom Bacillati; phylum Actinomycetota; class Actinomycetes; order Kitasatosporales; family Streptomycetaceae; genus Streptomyces; species Streptomyces sp. NPDC043867. The sequence goes on from NZ_JBWKDS010000005.1 coordinate 142,857, forward strand.
CCGCGGCCCGGCCGAGCCAGGCGGCTTCCAGCCGGCGGGGGCCGGCCGCGGCGGGTGCGGGACCGGCCGGATCCCGTGCGGGCCAGTCCGGGCAGCGGTCCCTGATCCGTCCGAGGCCGGTCGGTTCCCGGTCCGCCAGGGCGCCGGGCAGGTCGGCCAGTTCGTCGAGCAGGTCCTCCGCGAGGACGCGCAGATACGGGGAGGCCGGTGTCGGCGAGGCGCCTGCCCGGGCGGGCGCCTCGGGTCCGCCCGCCGCCCGCCAGCGGGCCGTGACGGCCGCGGTCTCGCGGCCGTCCTGCGCGGCCTGGCGCAGCTCGTGGCCGAGGAGGTCCTCGGGCTGGACCCAGGTCAGCCGGAGCACGGTGCCCCCGTGAGCGCGGCGAACGCCGCCTCGTGGGCCCTTCGGCGCCGGACGTCCCGGTCGAAGATCTCGCGGGTGACCTCGGCGAGGGTCGTCGCGGGTGCGTGCAGGTCGAGGCGGCTCGACTCCGCGACCGTCTTGGACCAGTCGCGGGGGACCTCGGAGCCCAGGGCGCCTGCGAGGGCACCGGCCATGGTGGCGATGGAGTCGCAGTCCCGGCCGTAGTTGACGCAGCCCAGCACGGCGTGCCGGTAGTCGCCGCCGGCGACCAGCAACATGCCCAGCGCGACGGGGAGTTCCTCGATGGCGTGCAGGCGGGAGGGGCGGCGGGCGCCGAGCGAGGGGGCGCGGTAGTCGGGGCCGACGGTGTCGAAGGGGGCCACGGCCTCCCGCAGCGGGCGGAGCGCCGACTCGAAGTCGGTGTGCCGGACGGCGACTTCGCAGACCGCCTCGACGGCGGCTCGCGTGCCGTCCTTGGCCAGGGCGAGGCAGGCGTCGACGACCGAGGCCGGGCTGGCCCCCGGCGCGCACGCCGCGGCGACCGCCGCCGCGAAGACGCCCGCCGCCTCACGGCCGTACGACGACTGGTGGGCACCGGCGACGTCGAGCGCCTCGGCGTACGCGGCGGCGGGGTCGGCGGCGTTGACCAGGCCGACCGGGGCCATGTACATCGCCGCACCGCAGTTGACGATGTTCCCGGTGCCGGCCTCGCGCGGGTCGGCGTGCCCGTAGTGGATCCGGGCCACCAGCCACTTCTCGGCGAGGAAGATCCGCTGGAGGGGGAGGGCCTCGGCCTCCAGTTCGGGGATCCAGCGGGGCGTGCCCATGAGGTCGGGGACCAGGTGCCCGGCGACCGCGTAGGCGTCGAGGTGGTCGCGGACCGTGGCGTACACCCGGACCAGGGCGTGGGTCATCAGGGTGTCGTCGGTGACGTGTCCGTCACCCTTGTGGTACGGGGCGATCGGGCGGGCGGTGCGCCAGGTGTCGCCGTTCCAGGGGCCGACGACGCCGTGCACGCGGCCGCCGTGGCGTTCGAGGATCTGCTCGGGGCTGTACCCCTCGACCGGTCCGCCTAGGGCGTCGCCGACGGCGGCGCCGACGAGGGCCCCGGTGATCCGTTCTTCGAGGGTTTCCGTGGTTGTGGGCGTCATGCCCGAATCATCCTCCTGGTGCGCTCAGTTCCGTGGCTGCCAGGAGTCCGGCGAGTTCCACCAGGTCGGTGCCCGTGAGGCGGGGCAGGGCGCAGCCGGAGAGGGTGCGGCAGGCGTCGCGCCAGGCGGCGGGGATCGTGTCGCCGCCGCCGAGCGCGCCGGTCAGGGCGCCGGCCAGGGCCGGGGCGGAGTCGGCCACCCGGGACAGGCACGCGGCGGCCGGCACCGCCTCGGCGATGCGGCCCCGCGCGGCGGTCGCGAGGGCGAGGGCGACGGGGACGGTCTCGGCGGCCGCGATGCCGTAGCTGTAGACGTGGTCGACGATCTGGTGCTCCAGCAGGGGTACGAGACCGAAGGTGCTGTCGGCGCCCCGCGCGAGGGTGATCGCGTGCCGCGCGTTGCGGCCGATCTCCGTCGCCGCCGGCAGCTCGGCGAGCGCGGCCGTCACGCAGGCGTCGACGTGCGCGCCGGTCAGGGCGAGCGCGACGGCCGCGGCCATGGCGCGGGCGCCGTGCACGCCGTCGCCGTCCTGGGTGTAGCGGGCGTCGAACTCGGCCAGCTCCGCGGCGAGTCGGGGGTCGCCCGGGTGGGCCACGGCGAGCACGCAGGCGCGTACGCAGGCGGCGTCGTCGAAGTAGTGGGGGTTGTCGTGGCCGGTGGCGGGCGGGCGCAGGCCGGCGGCGAGGTTGCCGAGGCCGGCCCGGACCGAGATCCGGGCGCGCAGCGGCAGTACGGCCGACTCGACCTCCGGGGCGCGTTCGGCCGCGGCGGCCACCTCGCCGGCGACGGCGTTCCACGCCAGGTCGATCGCCGCGCGCATCCGGCGCTCCCGGCTGAGGTCGCCGAGGGCGCTGCCGTCCCCGGCCCGCAGGACCGCCTCGGCCGCGAAGGCGGCCCATTCGGCGTCGTCCGAGGGGCCGAGCCGCAGGGGTTCGGGCGGCTGGTTGAGGGCGATGGGCACGGGCAGGGTGGTGGTCGCGTTCTGCTCCGCGAACGTGTCCAGTTCGCGGGTGAGCCGCCGCGTCCACTCGGGCATGCGGGCGGCCCGGTGCCGGGCGGCCGGCCATCCCGCGGCGTCCCCCGCGGCCAGCCCGAGCAACAACCCCTCGATCCGCCGCACCGCGACACCGGCCCCGCCCGGGGGACCCTCCACGAGGAGGCTCGCGGGCCGCACGGCGAGGCTCAGGTGCTGGACGTCGGGGGCCGCGGGCTCGTCCCCGTGGCTCGGGGGCCGGACACCGAGGGGCGCCACTGAAACCGTGCGCGCGGAGTCGGTGGGGGCGGACGTCTTCTGGGATGCCGGCGACGGCGTGACGGCGGCACCCACGGCGGGCGCGTCACCGCCCTCCGAGGGCTCCGTGTGCGTCCGCGTGCCGGAGAGAAACGCCGTCCGCGTCTGGTCACCGGGCGCCGAGGCGGCGTCCTCGCGGGGTTCGTCCCCCACCAGACCGGGGGTCACGGCCGTACCTCGCCGGTGATCACGTACGTGTGCGGGTCGGGGCGCAGGTGCGTGCCGCCGGGGTCGTCGAGCGGTTCCCGGGGTGCGGGGCCGGGCCCCGCGGTCCACTTCTCGTCGTCCTCCGGGGTCAGCAGCTCCGCCACGTCCAGCACATGATGGCCCGCCATCGAGGGAAGGCAGCTGCCGAGCGCCGGGCCGATGGCCGCGGCCCACTCGGCCGGAATGGCGGCGGCGCCCCGAGTGGCACCGGCCAGCGCCCCGGCCACCGCCGCCGTGGTGTCGGCGTCGCGGCCCATGTTGACCGCGGTGAGCACGGATTCCGTGAAGTCGCCGTCGGCCGCCGCGTACGCGCCGAAGGCGAGGGCGACGGCCTCCGGGGCGAGGTCCGTCCACGGGTAGCCGCCGATGACGACCGCCGAGCGGACCGCGCGCTCGCCCCGGTGGGCGACCGCGACCGCGCGCCGCAGCGACCGGGCCGTCCAGGAGTCGTCCGGGACCACGGCGAGGGCGCAGGCCACCACGGCGATGGTGGGAGCGCCGGTCATCGCCGCCGCGACCCCGGCCGCCACCGCCTGCCCGCCGTAGATGCCCTCCCCCTCGTGGCTGACCGAGCCGTCGATCGCCACCAGGCGGGCCGCCTCGGCCGGGCGGCCCGCCGCGAAGACGCCGAAGGGTGCCGCGCGCATCGCGAGACCGTCGCTCCACGCGTGCCGGTGCTGGGCGGAGATGGGTGCCGCGAGCCCCCGGCGCAGGTTCTCCAGCGTGCCCCGCTCGCTGAACCCGGCGCCGCGGAACGGCCCCTCGTCCCGGTCCGCGATCCAGTGGTGCCAGGCCGTCTCCACATGGGCCGCGGTGAGTGCCGAGCCATGGCGGGCCAGCAGCAGTCCGGAGAAGATCGCGTACTCGGTGTCGTCGGTCCCGGCCGGGTGCTCGGCGACGTACCCGGTGATACGGCCCCACCGCGCCCGGATCTCGGACGGCTTCATGTTCTCGGCGGGTGCCCCGAGCGCGTCCCCGACGGCGAGCCCGAGCAGCGCACCGCGCGCCCGGTCCCGCAGGCGGGCGGCGTCCTGGGGCGGCGGTACCGAGGGAACGCAGGCGATGGGAGCCATCCGGTGCCTCTTCTCTCCCGGCTCCGGTCACAGCGCGGAGCCACAGCGCGGAACCGTGTGCGGCACCACGGGGCGGAACCGTGCGCGGAACCCTTTGCGGATCTGTCCCACCGGAACGGCCCGGCACGGCCTCAAGGCCCGCAGCGTCACCCGGTCGACAGCTGCGCGCGACCCGCCACGGATGAGCGCCGACGGGCAAAGGCGCAGGTTAGCGCAGCCTTTCCTTGCTGGCGGGCAGGAAATTCAAGGCGTACCTTTGCTGTTGTCGAAAAGTAGAACCCGTCCAAAAAAGAGCCTGCTGGGGGACCGAGATGGCCATCATCGACACCGAAGCCGCACTGCACGAGGCGCACCGCGACAACCACACCCACCGCGACGTCAACGGCGGCTGGCTGCGCCCCGCCGTGTTCGGCGCGATGGACGGACTCGTCTCCAACCTCGCCCTGATGACGGGTGTCGCCGGCGGATCCGTCGCGCACCAGACGATCGTCATCACCGGTCTCGCGGGACTCGCGGCCGGCGCCTTCTCGATGGCCGCGGGCGAATACACCTCCGTCGCCTCCCAGCGCGAGCTGGTCGAGGCGGAACTGGCCGTCGAGCGCCGTGAGCTGCGCAAGCACCCGCAGGACGAGGAGCGCGAGCTCGCCGAGCTGTACGAGGCCCGTGGTGTCGAGCCCGCGCTGGCGAGGGAGGTGGCCAGGCAGCTCTCGCGCGATCCCGAGCAGGCGCTGGAGATCCACGCGCGCGAGGAACTGGGCATAGACCCGGGCGACCTGCCCTCGCCGTCCGTCGCCGCCGTCTCCAGCTTCGGCTCCTTCGCCCTGGGCGCCCTGCTCCCCGTCCTGCCCTTCCTGCTGGGTGCGACCGCCCTGTGGCCCGCGCTGCTGCTCGCGTTCGTCGGACTCTTCGCGTGCGGCGCGCTTGTTGCCAAGGTGACCGCGCGTTCCTGGTGGTACAGCGGTCTGCGGCAGCTGGCCCTCGGTGGCGCCGCGGCGGGTGTGACGTACGTCCTGGGCAGCTGGTTCGGTACGGCCGTAGGATGAGGCCCGGTGCACTTATGCGAAGGGCTGCATAACTAGTCGTTACCCGGCGGTTTCGAACGCTTAACCACCGGGCATGACCCGTAAGCGCGTGGGCAATGAGGCCCGCGCCGCACCCTGCGTGACCGGCGAAGCCGCCTGCCGCGCCCGGGCCCGAGGACATCGATCTGTCCGGATGGGTTCCCCACACTTCACCGCCGTGCGCGGTACCCCCGCCGCCACCGCGGTGTCCGCATGCTGAAACGGAGTATCCGGTTCCCGAGAACCACTCCATCATGTAACCTGCACGAAATTTTGCACTCCACCGCAGAGGGCCAACGTCGTCCCTCGGCAATCGCTCCCCCAGAGCCTCAAGAGCCTGGGAGGTGCCCCCAGCCACGACGACGACGGGAGAGCCGATGCGTACGCCGCGCCAGCCGTCCCAGCACTCCGCGAATGGCCAGAACTGGTCCTTCATGGATGCTCGCCCTGCCGCGCAGGGTATGTACGACCCCCGCAACGAGCACGACGCCTGCGGCGTCGGCTTCGTGGCCACCCTCACCGGCGAGGCGAGCCACGCGCTGGTCGAGCAGGCGCTCACGGTTCTGCGCAACCTGGAGCATCGCGGTGCCACCGGCTCCGAGCCCGACTCGGGCGACGGCGCCGGCATCCTGTCCCAGGTCCCGGACGCCTTCTTCCGCGAGGTCGCCGGGTTCGAGCTGCCCGAGGCCGGTTCGTACGCGGTCGGCATCGCCTTCCTGCCGGAGGACAGCGCCCACGCCGTCTCACAGATCGAGACGTTCGCCGCGGAAGAGGGCCTCACCGTCCTCGGCTGGCGCGACGTCCCCGTCGCCCCCCAGCTGCTCGGCGCCACCGCGCGCTCGACGATGCCCGCCTTCCGCCAGCTCTTCGTGGCCGGACAGGACGCCGCCACCGGCATCGACCTGGACCGCAAGGCATTCGTGCTGCGCAAGCGCGCCGAGCGCGAGGCCGGTGTCTACTTCCCGTCCCTGTCGGCCCGCACCATCGTCTACAAGGGCATGCTGACCACCGGCCAGCTGGAGCCCTTCTTCCCGGACCTGTCCGACCGCCGCTTCGCCTCCGCGATCGCGCTCGTGCACTCCCGGTTCTCCACGAACACCTTCCCCAGCTGGCCGCTCGCCCACCCGTACCGCTTCGTCGCGCACAACGGCGAGATCAACACGGTCAAGGGCAACCGCAACTGGATGAAGGCCCGCGAGTCGCAGCTCGTCTCCAGCCTGTTCGGCAGCGAGAAGCTCGACCGCATCTTCCCGGTCTGTACGCCGGACGCCTCCGACTCGGCGTCCTTCGACGAGGTCCTGGAACTGCTCCACCTCGGCGGCCGCTCCCTGCCGCACTCCGTGCTGATGATGATCCCGGAGGCCTGGGAGAACCACGCCTCCATGGACCCGGCCCGCCGCGCGTTCTACCAGTACCACGCCACGCAGATGGAGCCCTGGGACGGCCCCGCCTGCGTCACCTTCACCGACGGCACCCAGGTCGGCGCGGTCCTCGACCGCAACGGCCTGCGCCCCGGCCGCTACTGGGTCACCGACGACGGCCTCGTCGTCCTCGGCTCCGAGGTCGGCGTCCTCGACATCGACCCCGCGAAGGTCGTCCGCAAGGGCCGCCTGCAGCCCGGCCGCATGTTCCTCGTGGACACCGCCGAGCACCGCATCATCGAGGACGACGAGATCAAGGCCGCCCTCGCCGCCGAGAACCCGTACGCGGAGTGGCTGGAAGCCGGCGAGATCGAGCTGTCCGACCTGCCCGAGCGCGAGCACATCGTGCACACGCACGCCTCGGTCACCCGCCGCCAGCAGACCTTCGGCTACACCGAGGAAGAGCTGCGCGTCATCGTCGCGCCGATGGCCAGGGCCGGCGCCGAGCCGATCGGCTCGATGGGCACCGACACGCCGATCGCCGCGCTCTCACAGCGCCCGCGGCTGCTCTTCGACTACTTCACGCAGCTGTTCGCGCAGGTCACCAACCCGCCGCTGGACGCCATCCGCGAGGAGCTCGTCACCTCCCTGCGCTCGTCGCTGGGCCCGCAGGGCAACCTGCTCGAGCCGACCGCCGCGTCCTGCCGCAGCGTCACCCTGCCGTTCCCGGTGATCGACAACGACGAGCTGGCCAAGCTCATCCACATCAACGCCGACGGCGACATGCCGGGCATGAAGGCCGCGACGCTGTCCGGCCTGTACCGGGTCTCCGGCGGCGGCGACTCGCTGGCCGCCCGGCTCGAGGAGATCTGCACGGAGGCCGACGCCGCCATCGGCAACGGCGCCCGGCTGATCGTCCTGTCCGACCGGCACTCGGACGCCGAGCACGCGCCGATCCCGTCGCTGCTGCTCACCGCGGCCGTCCACCACCACCTCATCCGCACCAAGCAGCGCACCCAGGTGGGCCTGCTGGTCGAGGCCGGCGACGTCCGCGAGGTCCACCACGTGGCCCTCCTCATCGGCTACGGCGCCGCCGCCGTCAACCCCTACCTGGCGATGGAGTCCGTCGAGGACCTGGTCCGCGCGGGCACGTTCCTGGAGGGCATCGAGCCCGAGCAGGCCATCCGCAACCTGATCTACGCCCTCGGCAAGGGCGTCCTGAAGGTCATGTCCAAGATGGGCATCTCCACCGTCGCCTCCTACCGCGGAGCCCAGGTCTTCGAGGCCGTCGGCCTGGACCAGGCCTTCGTCGAGAAGTACTTCAGCGGCACCGCGACGAAGATCGGCGGCGCCGGTCTCGACGTCGTCGCCAAGGAGGTCGCCGCCCGCCACGCCAAGGCGTACCCGGCCTCCGGCATCGCGCCCGCGCACCGCGCCCTGGAGATAGGGGGCGAGTACCAGTGGCGCCGCGAGGGCGAGCCGCACCTGTTCGACCCGGAGACGGTCTTCCGCCTCCAGCACTCCACGCGCACCCGCCGCTACGACATCTTCAAGAAGTACACGGACCGCGTGAACGAGCAGTCCGAGCGCCTCATGACGCTGCGCGGCCTGTTCGGCTTCACCTCCGGCCGCGAGCCGATCTCCATCGACGAGGTCGAGCCGGTCAGCGAGATCGTCAAGCGCTTCTCCACCGGCGCCATGTCGTACGGCTCCATCTCCAAGGAGGCGCACGAGACCCTCGCCATCGCCATGAACCAGCTGGGCGGCAAGTCCAACACCGGTGAGGGCGGCGAGGACGCGGACCGGCTGTACGACCCGGCCCGCCGCTCGTCGATCAAGCAGGTCGCCTCCGGCCGCTTCGGCGTCACGTCCGAGTACCTGGTCAACGCCGACGACATCCAGATCAAGATGGCGCAGGGCGCCAAGCCCGGCGAGGGCGGCCAGCTGCCCGGCCACAAGGTCTACCCGTGGGTCGCCAAGACCCGGCACAGCACCCCCGGCGTCGGCCTGATCTCCCCGCCGCCGCACCACGACATCTACTCCATCGAGGACCTGGCCCAGCTGATCCACGACCTGAAGAACGCGAACCCGCAGGCGCGGATTCACGTCAAGCTGGTCTCCGAGGTCGGCGTCGGCACGGTCGCCGCGGGTGTCTCCAAGGCGCACGCGGACGTGGTGCTCATCTCCGGCCACGACGGCGGCACCGGCGCCTCCCCGCTGACCTCCCTCAAGCACGCGGGCGGCCCCTGGGAGCTCGGCCTCGCCGAGACCCAGCAGACGCTGCTGCTCAACGGCCTGCGCGACCGCATCGTCGTGCAGACCGACGGCCAGCTGAAGACCGGCCGCGACGTCGTCATCGCCGCGCTGCTCGGCGCCGAGGAGTTCGGTTTCGCGACCGCGCCGCTCGTCGTCTCCGGCTGCGTCATGATGCGCGTCTGCCACCTGGACACCTGCCCGGTCGGCATCGCCACGCAGAACCCGACCCTCCGGGACCGGTTCGCCGGCAAGGCCGAGTACATCGTGAACTTCTTCCAGTTCATCGCCGAAGAGGTCCGCGAGATCCTCGCCGAGCTGGGCTTCCGCTCCATCGAGGAGGCCGTCGGCCACGCGGACGTGCTCGACGTCACCCGCGCCGTCGACCACTGGAAGGCGCAGGGCCTGGACCTGTCCCCGCTGTTCTACGTGCCCGAGCTGCCCGAGGGCGCGGCGCTGCACCAGGTCATCCAGCAGGACCACGGCCTGGAGAAGGCGCTCGACAACGAGCTGATCAGGCTCGCCGGCGACGCGCTGGCCGCGAACTCCGCCACCGACGCCCAGCCGGTCCGCGCCCAGGTCGCGATCCGCAACATCAACCGCACGGTCGGCACCATGCTCGGCCACGAGGTGACGAAGAAGTTCGGTGGCGCGGGCCTGCCCGACGACACCATCGACATCACCTTCACCGGCTCCGCGGGCCAGTCCTTCGGCGCCTTCCTGCCGCGCGGTGTCACGCTGCGCCTGGAGGGCGACGCCAACGACTACGTCGGCAAGGGCCTCTCCGGCGGCCGGGTGATCGTCCGTCCCGACCGGGGCGCCGACCACCTCGCCGAGTACTCGACGATCGCGGGCAACACGATCGCGTACGGCGCGACGAGCGGCGAGCTCTTCCTGCGCGGCCGCACCGGCGAGCGCTTCTGCGTCCGCAACTCCGGTGCCACGGTGGTGTCCGAGGGCGTGGGCGACCACGGCTGCGAGTACATGACCGGCGGTCACGCGGTCGTGCTCGGCGAGACGGGCCGCAACTTCGCGGCCGGCATGTCCGGCGGCGTCGCCTACGTCATCGACCTGCACCGCGACAACGTGAACGTGGGCAACGTGAACGCCGTCGAGGCCCTCGACGACACCGACAAGCAGTGGCTGCACGACGTGGTGCGCCGCCACCAGGAGGAGACGGGCTCGACCGTCGCCGAGAAGCTCCTGGCCGAGTGGGACACCGCGGTGGGCCGCTTCAGCAAGATCATCCCCAGCACGTACAAGGCAGTGCTCGCCGCCAAGGACGCCGCCGAGCGAGCCGGTCTCTCCGAGACCGAGATCACCGAGAAGATGATGGAGGCGGCGACCAATGGCTGATCCCAAGGGCTTTCTCAACCACGGGCGCGAGGTCGCCAGGTCCCGCCCCGTCGAGGAGCGCGTCAGGGACTGGAACGAGGTCTACGTCCCGGGCTCGCTGCTGCCGATCATCCCCACGCAGGCCTCGCGCTGCATGGACTGCGGCATCCCGTTCTGCCACAACGGCTGTCCGCTCGGGAACCTGATCCCCGAGTGGAACGACTACGCCTACCGCGAGGACTGGCAGGCGGCCTCGGAGCGCCTGCACGCGACCAACAACTTCCCCGAGTTCACCGGCCGCCTGTGCCCGGCGCCCTGCGAGTCGGCCTGCGTCCTCGGCATCAACCAGCCCGCCGTGACCATCAAGAACGTCGAGGTCTCGATCATCGACAAGGCGTGGGACACCGGGGACGTCGCCCCGCAGATCCCCGAGCGCCTCAGCGGCAAGACGGTCGCCGTCGTCGGCTCGGGACCGGCGGGTCTCGCCGCCGCCCAGCAGCTCACCCGGGCCGGTCACACGGTCGCGGTGTACGAGCGCGCGGACCGCGTCGGCGGCCTCCTGCGGTACGGCATCCCCGAGTTCAAGATGGAGAAGCGGCACATCAACCGGCGCATCGAGCAGATGCGCGCGGAGGGCACCCGCTTCCGTACCGGCATCGAGATCGGCCGCGACCTCAAGGCGACGGACCTGCGCAAGCGGTACGACGCCGTGGTCGTCGCCGCCGGCGCCACCACCGCCCGTGACCTGCCCGTCCCGGGCCGCGAACTGAGCGGCATCCACCAGGCGATGGAGTACCTGCCCCTCGCCAACAAGGTGCAGGAGGGCGATTTCGTGACGCCCCCGATCACCGCCGCGGGCAAGCACGTCGTCGTGATCGGCGGCGGTGACACGGGCGCCGACTGCGTGGGCACCGCCCACCGTCAGGGCGCCGCCTCCGTCACGCAGCTGGAGATCATGCCGAGGCCCGGCGAGGACCGCGCCCCGCACCAGCCGTGGCCGACCTTCCCGATGCTCTACAAGGTCACCTCCGCGCACGAGGAGGGCGGTGAGCGGGTCTACTCCGTCAACACCACCCACTTCGAGGGCGACGAGGACGGCAACGTCCAGTGGCTGCACCTCGTCGAGGTCGAGTTCGTCGACGGCAAGCTGACCCAGAAGCCGGGCACGGAACGCAAGATCCCCGCTCAGCTGGTGACGCTGGCGATGGGCTTCACCGGCACCGACGTCCAGAACGGCCTGGTCTCGCAGTTCGCCCTCGACCTCGACGAGCGCGGCAACATCGCCCGCGACGGCGACTACCAGACCAACGTGCCCGGCGTCTTCGTCGCCGGTGACGCGGGCCGCGGCCAGTCGCTCATCGTGTGGGCCATCGCGGAGGGCCGCTCGGCCGCCCGCGGGGTCGACCGCTTCCTGACCGGTGCCAGCGACCTGCCGGCGCCGATCCGCCCGACGGACCGTTCCCTGATGGTCTGAGAGCCGGACGCTCCACCCCCACAGACGTCCCGTACAAAGGCGTACGGAACTGAACGCGGCGCCTGCCCCGTCCCCGACCGGACCTGGGCGGGCGCCGTGGTGCGTCCGCGCCCGGGCCGGCTACTCCACCCTGTACGGCTCCCCGTACACCCTCCACTCCAGCGGGGTGTCGAGGTCCAGGTTGCCGTCGTAGAGGAAACGGCGCTGGGCGGTGTCGATGCGGGTCGTGTCGCGGTGGTCGGGAGAGGACTTCATGGCGCGACGCCGGACGTCGAGGAAGATGTCGAGGTACTCCTTCTCGGAGCCGCCCTCGGCCGGGGTGTCCGCCTCCGCGACGGCCCGCTCGCGCAGGCCGTCGAAGCCGTCGGGGCCGCGGCCCGCGCCGTGCATGACCATCGCGTCGTAGTAGACGAACTGCCCGAGCGTGCCGAGGCCGTCGCGCTCGGCGCGCCGGACCGCCGGACGGAAGTACACGCGGTCCCGTTCGGCGTCCTGGACCCGGCGGAACGCCGCGACGCGGGCCTCCGCCCGCCAGGCAGCCGTGAACCCCGGGCCGAGGCCGCGGTGGGAGTCCGTGCCGTCGACCTCGCGCAGCGCGGGGAGGTAGCGGGCGAGGGGGTTGCCGGGGCGGCCCCTCGTGTAGCGCTCCACCACGGTCAGCAGGTCGTGGGTGCCGGAGCAGAAGCCGACGATGCCCGCGGTGTAGCCCCGCCCGTCGCCGATGTCCTCGATGTAGCCGTACTGTCCGCGCCAGTCGAGCGTGGAGTTCTCGGCACTCGACACCAGCTGCTGGGCCAGTTCCTTCTTCTCCGGCGCGGCGAGCCCGGCCTGCCGGCGGGCGGTCCGCCCACCGCCGCCCGCCGGTCCCGCCGTCGTGCTCCCGGGCCCGGCGTGCCGTGAAGCGGTGGCCCGGCCCTTGTCGTGCTGCGTGCCGGGGTGACCGGGCGGCGCGCACGAGACGGCCGCCGCGGCCACGAGAGGGACGGTGGCCCACAGCAGGCCGACGGCACGTTTCATGCCGCACAGGGTACGGCGGGACCGGGCACGGAGGCGGACCGGGCCGGGCGCCGCCGGCCGCGAGGCAGCGGACCCGGCCCGGAACAGCGAACGCAGGCGGGAGGGGTGGGGGCGGGGCCCGGGTGACGTGGGCACGGTGACGTAATCTCGGCACCGCGTCACCCGACGACGCCCCGGGAAGGGAGCCCGCATGGCCGGAATCAGCCTCACCGAGGTGGCGGAGACGGCGCCCGCCCTGGTCAGCCTGTACAAGACCGCGGGGCTCTCCCTCACCAGGAACGGGCTGGAGGGACAGCGGGCCGCCGTCTACCTCGTCGTCGACCACTCGGGCTCGATGAAGCCGTACTACAAGGACGGCAGTGTGCAGGCGCTCGCCGACCGCGTGCTCGGTCTCGCGGCGCACTTCGACGACGACGGGACGGTCCCGGTCGTCTTCTTCTCGACCGGCATAGACGCCGTCACCGACATCGCGCTCGCCGGGCACCGGGGCCGCATCGAGCAGATCGCGGCGGGGCTCGGGCACATGGGCAGGACCAGTTACCACCTGGCGATGGACGCGGTCATCGACCACTACCTCGACAGCGGCTCCACGGACCCGGCCCTCGTCGTCTTCCAGACCGACGGCGGACCGGTCAACAAGCTCGCCGCCGAGCGGTACCTGTGCAAAGCGGCGAAACTGCCGCTGTTCTGGCAGTTCATCGGTTTCGGCGACCCGGGCAGCAGGCAGTTCGAGTTCCTGCGCAAGCTCGACGAACTCGCCGTACCGCAGAAGCGGGTCGTCGACAACGCCGGTTTCTTCCACGCGGGCCAGGAGCCGCGCGAGGTCTCCGACGCGGAGCTGTACGACCGCCTGGTCGGCGAGTTCCCGCAGTGGCTGGCGGCGGCACGGGCGCGGGGGATCGTCCGGTGATCCGGCCGCTGCCCGCCGCCGGGCGGGTTGCCGTGCCCTGGAAGGACGGCGGCGGCGTCACGCGCGAGATCGCGGCCTGGCCGCCGGGCGCGGACATGACGGACTTCGTCTGCCGGGTGAGCCTCGCCGAGGTCGGCGCGGACGGACCGTTCTCCGCGTTCCCCGGCGTCGACCGCACCCTGACCCTCGTCGAGGGCGCCGGGATGGACCTGACGGTGGGCGGCGAGCGCCGGCTCGTCGACACGCGCCACGCCCCGCAGGACTTGCGCGGTGACGAGCCGACCCACTGCCGGCTCATCGCCGGGCCGGTGGTGAACCTCAACGTCATGTGGAGAAGGGACGGCGGCCGTCCCGCCCCGACCGTCGCGGTGGTACGCGGCACACTGCCCCTGACCGCCGCGCCCGCGCTGGTCGTCGCGCTCGACGGGAGCGCCGAGGTGGCGGGGGCGACGCTCGGCCCCTACGACGCGGTGCTGCTGACCGGCGCGCACACCGTCCTGCGCGCGACGGGCCGCACGGCCGTCCTCGGCAACGTGCCGCGGGACTGACAGCCTCGGGCCGTCCTCGGCAACATGCCGTGGGACTGACAGCCTCGGGCCGTCCTCGGCAACGTGCCGTGGGACTGACGGCCTCGGGCCGTCCTCGGCAACGTGCCGTGGGACTGACGGCCTCGGGCCGTCCTCGGCAACGTGCCGCGTGACTGACGGCCTCGGGCCGTCCTCGGCAACGTGCCGCGTGACTGACAGCCCGGAGCCGTCCTCGGCAACGTGCCGTGGGACTGACAGCCTCGGGCCGTCCTCGGCAACGTGCCGCGTGACTGACAGCCTCGGGCCGTCCTCGGCAACGTGCCGCGTGACTGACAGCCTCGGGCCGTCCTCGGCAACGTGCCGCGTGACTGACAGCCCGGAGCCGTCCTCGGCAACGTGCCGCGGGACTGACGGCCTGACAGCCCCGGGGGATCCGCCCGGTCGTCGACTCCCGCGCCGTCCGGGGCGCCGGGTCGCCCCCTCCCGCCGGCTGCGCGCCCGGCCTGCCCGCGCCGCCCTGTACGGGCCGGGGAGGCTGCGCGCCCGGCCTGCCCGCGCCCCTTACGGGCCGCGCCCCGTAAGGGCCGGGGGCGCGGATCCCGGCGCCGACGGGGGAGCAGCACCGGGAACTCACCGGCCGCGGCCACCCCCACCGAGGACAGCGGCCCGGCACTCGGACGGCGTCCCCCACGCAGTCCGCAGGGCGCGGGCCCTGGTCAGCCACAGCGAGAGGTCGTACTCCGCGGTGTAGCCGATCGCGCCGTGCAGCTGGAGGGCCGCCCGTGCCGTCGCGTACGCGCTCTCGCAGGCCATGACCTTGGCGGCGGCCACGTCGGCGGGGTCCATGGTGACGGCGGCGCCGAACAGCAGCGGGCGGGCGAACTCCAGGGCCGTCTTGGCGTCCGCGAGCCGGTGCTTGACGGCCTGGAACGAGCCGACGGGAACACCGAACTGGGTGCGCCGCCCCACGTACGCGACGGTCCGCTCCAGCAGCGCCAGACCGGTACCCAGGGCCTGGGCTGCGGTGGCGAGCCGGGCCCAGACGAGGGCGCGGGCGCTCGCGCGGGTGACGCAGGGACCTGCCGCGAGCAGCTCACCGCCCGGCAGCGGGCGGGTCAGCGGGCGGGCCCGGTCCAGGGAGCCGTGCACCGGACCGTGCCCGGGGGCCGCCCGCAGCTCGTCCCCGGACACCACCAGGATCACCTCGGCCGCCTCACCGTCCAGCACGCATGCGTCCCCGAGCGCCAGCGTGGCGAGGGTCCCGCCCGACACCAGCGCCGGCAGCAGACGCCCGGCCGGCCCCGGGGCGCCGAGCTCCGCCAGCAGGACGGCCGCCGACGCCGTCTCCACCAGCGGCCCGGGAACCCCGTGCCGCCCCAATTCGACGAACGCCACCGCGAGTTCCACGGGAAGCGGGCCGACCCCCTCGTACGTCTCGGACACCGGCAGCGCGAAGACGCCCGCATCGGCGAGCCGGGACCACAGGGCGCGGCCCGGCGTGCGGTCGCCCGCACCCCAGGCCCGGACGACGGCGGGTGTGTCCGCGGACGTCAGCATCGCGTCGAGCGAGCGGGCGAAGGCACGCTGCTCGGCGTCGAGGAGGAAACGCATCAGCGGCGGCCCTTCGGCAGGCCGAGCAGCCGCTCGGCGACGATGTCGCGCTGGATCTCGTTGGTGCCGGCGTACAGCGGGCCGGCCAGCGCGAAGACGTACCCCTGCGCCCAGCCGGTGCCGGCCGACTCCCCGTCCGCGCCCAGCAGATCGAGCGCCGTCTCGTGCAGCGCGATGTCGTACTCGGACCAGAAGAGCTTGTTCAGACTGGACTCCGCTCCGAGCGCCTCGCCCGCGGCGAGACGGGACGCCTGGGCGCAGGCGAACAGCTGGTAGGCGCGGGCGCCGATCACCGCGTCCGCCACCCGGTCCCGCAGGGCGGTGTCCGCCGGATCGGCATGGGCGCGCCACAGCGCGGTCAGCCGGCCGGCGGCGGCGAGGAAACGGCCGGGGGAGCGGAGCGTCAGACCGCGTTCGTCGCCCGCCGTCGACATGGCGACCCGCCAGCCGTCGCCCGGCTCGCCGATCACGTCCTCGTCCGGCACGAAGACCTCGTCCAGGAAGATCTCGGCGAAGGCGGGTTTCCCGTCGAGGCGGCCGATGGGCCGGACCGTGACACCGGGCGCCCGCAGACCGAACATCAGATACGTCAGCCCCAGGTGCCGCTTCGGCGCGGCCGTGTCGCTGCGGAACAGTCCGAACGCCCGGTCCGCGAACGCCGCCCGCGACGACCACGTCTTCTGCCCGCTCAGCAGCCAGCCCCCGTCGGCGCGCACCGCGCGGGAGGTGAGCGAGGCCAGGTCGGACCCCGCCTCCGGCTCGGACCACGCCTGCGCCCAGACGGTCTCGCCGCGGGCCATGGGAGGAAGCACGCGGGCTCGCTGCTCCTCGGTGCCGTGGGCGAAGAGCGTCGGGGCGAGCAGGCTGACGCCGTTCTGGCCGACCCTGCCCGGGGCGCCGGCCGCGTAGTACTCCTCCTCGAAGACCAGCCACCGGAAGACGTCCGCGTCCCGGCCGCCGTACCGCGCAGGCCAGGACACCACCGACCAGCGGTCCGCGGCCAGTTCGGCCTCCCACGCGCGGTGCGCGGCGAAGCCCTCCGCGGTCTCCAGGGAGGGCAGCGGCGCCGGCGGGACGTGGCGCGCGAGCCAGGCCCGGGCCTCCGCGCGGAACGCCTCGTCGGCGGGGGAGTGCGTGAGGTCCATGGACGGCACCCTTCGGTGGCGGGCTCGCGGCGGCGGGTATCGGGGCGTTGGCCTGTATCGGGTGTTGGTGGCCGCGGGACGGCGGCGGTCACGGGACGACGGAAGCAGCGGGACGACGGAAGCCGCGGGACGATCACGGCGCGACTTCCCTAACAAGTGTTTGGTAGGTTAGCTTGGAGGCATGAGCGACGTCGAGAGCCCGGCGTACGTGCCCGGGCACGGGCTGCTGAGGGACCGCACCGCCGTCATCACCGCCGCGGCGGGCGCCGGCATCGGCGGGGCCACCGCACGCCGCTTCCTGGAGGAGGGCGCGCGCGTGCTGATCAGCGACGCGCACACACGCCGCCTCCAGGAGACCGCCGCCGCCCTCGCCGAGGAGTTCGGCGCCGCGCCCGTGGCCGCGCTGCCCTGCGACGTCACCGACGAGACCCAGGTCCAGGCCCTCTTCGACGCCGCGACCGCACTCCACGGCCGCGTGGACGTCGTCGTCAACAACGCGGGCCTGGGCGGGACTTCACCCCTCGTCGACATGACCGACGAGCAGTGGTCGAAGGTGCTCGACGTGACACTGACCGGCACGTTCCGGTGCACCCGGGCCGCACTGCGGCGGTTCGCGGTCCACGGCCGGGGCGGAGCGGTCGTCAACAACGCCTCCGTCATCGGCTGGCGCGCCCAGGCCGGGCAGGCGCACTACGCGGCGGCCAAGGCCGGGGTCATGGCGCTCACCCGGTGCGCGGCCGTGGAGGCCGCCGCCCACGGGGTCCGGGTCAACGCCGTCGCCCCGAGCCTCGCGATGCATCCGCACCTGGTGAAGGTGACCACCCCCGAACTCCTGGCGGAACTCACCGCCCAGGAGGCCTTCGGACGGTACGCCGAGCCCTGGGAGGTGGCCAACGTGATCGTCTTCCTGGCGTCCGGCTACTCCTCGTACATGACCGGCGAGGTCGTCTCCGTCAGCAGTCGGCATGCGTAGGACGAAGAGTTGAGGGACCACAATGGACCCGTGCCTACCAAGAAGAAGTCCCAGGTGACCGCGTCACCGGAGCGACGCCGTGAACTGCTCGGCACGGCCGCCGAGGTCTTCGCCGAACAGGGCTACAACGCCACCACCGTCCGCAAGATCGCCGACCAGGCCGGAATGCTCGCGGGCAGTCTCTACTACCACTTCGACTCCAAGGAGTCGATGCTGGAGGAGATCCTGCGGACCTTCCTCGACGAGCTCTGGGACGGTTACGACACCGTCCTCGTCGCCGGACTCGGCCCCAGGCAAACCCTGGAGGCCCTGGTCACCGAGTCCTTCCGGGAGATCGACCGGCACCGCGCCGCCGTCGCGATCTACCAGAAGGAGTCGAAACAGCTCGCCGCGCAGGAGCGGTTCGCCTTCCTCGCCGCGTCGCAGCGCAACTTCGAGAAGGCATGGCTCAGCACCCTGGAGCGCGGTGTCGCCGCCGAGGTCTTCCGCGCCGACCTGGACATCCGGCTCGCCTACCGGTTCGTGCGCGACACGGTGTGGGTCGCCGCGTCCTGGTACCGGCCCGGCGGGCAGCACAGCCCGGAGGAGATCGCCCGGCAGTACCTGTCGATGGTGCTGGACGGGATCTCCCTACGCGACACGTGAACCCCGGAGGGACACCGTCATGGCCGAGGCCTACATCGTCGAAGCGGTCCGCACACCCGTCGGGCGACGGGGCGGGGGACTGGCCGGCGCCCACCCGGCGGACCTGGGCGCGCACGTCCTCAAAGCCCTCGTCGCACGGTGCGGGGTGGATCCGGCCGCCGTCGAGGACGTCGTCTTCGGCTGCCTGGACACGGTGGGCCCGCAGGCCGGGGACATCGCCCGCACCTCCTGGCTGGCGGCCGGACTGCCCGAGGAGGTGCCCGGTGTCACCGTCGACCGGCAGTGCGGATCCTCCCAGCAGGCCGTCCACTTCGCGGCCCAGGCGGTCCTGTCCGGCACGCAGGACCTGGTGGTCGCGGGCGGCGTCCAGAACATGACCCAGATCCCCATCGCCTTCGCCTCCCGGCAGGCCGCCGAACCGCTCGGCCTGACCCAGGGCCCCTTCGCGGGCAGCGAGGGCTGGCGGTCCCGCTACGGCGACCGGCCCGTCGACCAGTTCCACGGCGCCGAACTGATCGCCGCCACGTGGGGCATCACCCGCCGCGCCCAGGAGGAGTTCGCCCTGCGCTCGCACCAGCGGGCCGTACGCGCCCTGGACGAGGGCCGCTTCGCCCGCGAGACCGTGGCGTACGGGAAGGTCACCGCCGACGAGGGCCCGCGCCGGGACACCTCGCCGGAGAAGATGGCCGCCCTGAAACCGGTCGTCGAGGGCGGCACGATCACCGCCGCCTGCTCCTCCCAGGTCTCCGACGGCGCCGCCGCGATGCTGCTCGCCTCCGAGCGGGCCGTACGGGACCACGGGCTGACCCCGCGCGCCCGGGTGCACCATCTCTCCGTCCGCGGTGAGGACCCCGTCCGCATGCTGTCCGCGCCCATCCCGGCCACCGCGCACGCCCTCAGGAAGACCGGCATGACCCTCGACGACATCGACCTCGTCGAGATCAACGAGGCCTTCGCGCCGGTCGTCCTCGCCTGGCTCGCGGAGACCGGAGCGGACCCGGACAAGGTCAACGTCAACGGCGGCGCGATCGCACTGGGCCACCCCCTCGGCGCCACCGGCGTGAAGCTGATGACGACCCTGCTGCACGAACTGGAGCGCACCGGCGGCCGCTTCGGGCTCCAGACCATGTGTGAGGGCGGCGGCCAGGCGAACGTGACGATCATCGAGCGGCTCTGAGAATTCCCCGGACCGGCGGGCTCACCCGGGACAGCCGGTCCGGACGGAGGTGATCTGGGGGTGGGTGTCCCGGGGCGAGGGGGGGGCGGAGGTGGGTGCTCCGGGAGGTGTCTCGGGGCGGGGGCACGGAGGTGGGTGCTCCGGGTCGTGTCCCGGGGCGGGTGCGCGGAGGTGGGTGCTTCGGGGGCCGGTGTCTCGGAGCTGGGTGTTCGAGGCGGCGGGACTCAGGGGGTGGGTGCCCAGGGGACGGGTCTCAGGGTGCGTGCCCGGGGCGCGGGTCTCAGGGGGTGGGTGCCCCGGACGGGGGCGCCCCGAGGGCGGGGGCCTCGGGTGTCGGCAGCGCGTGCAGTGTCGCGTGGGCCTGCGCCATCACCCGCTCGACCAGCTCCGCGCACGACGGCAGATCCTCGATCACACCCGCGACCTGCCCCGCCGCCATCACCCCGAGATCCGTACGCCCGTCGACCATCGACGCCTTGAGCAGCATGGGCGCGTTGGCTGCGAGCAGGACCTGGCTCCAGGTGAGGTCCCTGCCGTGTCTCATGGCGAGCCCGTCACGCATCATCCGGGACCAGGAGAGACCGGAGACTCTCCGGAACCCGGCGGCCCGGCGGAGCGCCCGGACCAGGGACGCCGTACGGCCCGCACCCTCCAGGGAGTCGACGAGGTCCGTGCGCAGCATGCGGTGCGGCAGTCCGTCGACGGCCTTCGTGACCGTCACGTCCCCGACCGCCGCAGCCAGGTACCGCGCCTTCACGGCGTCCGGGACCGTCGAGTCGGACGTCAGCAGGAAGCGCGTGCCCATCGCCACGCCCGCCGCGCCGTACGCCAGCGCGGCCACCAGTCCCCGGCCGTCGTGGAAGCCGCCCGCCGCGACGACCGGGACACCGACCGCGTCCACCACCTGCGGCAGCAGCACGGACGTCGCCACCTCGCCGGTGTGCCCGCCGCCCTCGCCGCCCTGCACGATCACCGCGTCGGCACCCCAGGCGGTCACCTTCTCGGCGTGCCGCCGCGCCCCGACGGAGGGGACGACGACCACGCCCGCCGCCTTCAGCTCGGCGATCAGCTCGCGCGAGGGGGCGAGGGCGAAGGACGCGACGCGCACCCCCTCCTCGACGAGGATCCGCACCCGGTCGCCCGCGTCCCCCGCGTCCGTCCGCAGATTCACCCCGAACGGCGCGTCCGTACGGGACTTGACCTCCCGCACGGCCTCCCGCAGACGGCCGGGCGTCATCGTCGCGGAGGCCAGGATCCCGAGGGCGCCCGCGTTCGCCGTCGCGGAGACCAGGCGCGGGCCGGCCACCCAGCCCATGCCGGTCTGCACGATCGGGTACCGGACGCCGACGAGCCGGGTGAACGAGGTCTCCATCAGTGCCCGGCCCCACGCGCGGCGATCGGGCCGGGACCGGTGACCCGGCCGGGACCTGTGACCGTGCCTGGCTCGGCGACCGTGCCTGGACCGGCGACTGCGCCGGCGTCGGGAACCTCGTGGTCTCTGACGCCCTCCGGGTCGATGACCTCGCGCAGCAGCTCCCGCTCCTCCCGCGTCGGTTCACGGGTGTGGGGCACCCCGTCCGGGACGTGCAGCTCGAACCCCGTCGCCGCTCTGACCTGCTCGACCGTGACACCGGGATGCAGGGAGACGAGGCGCATCACGTGCTCCGGGGTGGCGAAGTCGAAGACGCCGAGGTCGGAGACGACCCGGGGGATGCGGTGGAAGCGGGTGGCGCTCGGCCCCGCCGCCGAGGCACTGTCGTACCCCACCCCGCACACCACGTCGACCGCCGCGACGAAGACGCGCGGGGAGTGCTTCGGCACCCAGTAACTGGTCGGGTTGTTCAGGGTGTTGACCGGAGCACCCCGCACGCCGAGCAGCTGGCGGGCGGGCCGGGACCAGTCGCCGATGCACGAGATGTTCTGGTTGCCGAAGCGGTCGAGCTGGCTCGCGCCCATCATCACGTGCCGCCGGCCACCCGTCACCATGGCCAGATGCTGCCGGTAGGGCAGCCAGCCCTCCGGTGTGCCGTCCGGCCCGACGAGCATCGCCTCGCCGTCGGTCAGCAGCAGGTCCGGCGCGAAGGTGCGCCTGGCGAGCCGGGCGCCCAGGGACGGGATCACACCCATCGTGGCGGCGAGCACCTCACCGTCGCCCCGCCAGGCCTCGGCGCAGGCGATCACGCAGTACTCGGCGCGGGTGGGCGGCGGGAGGGGCGCCGTGGACCCGGCCGGCGGCGCCCCGGCGGGCGGGGGAGTGGGCGGGGCCGGTGGCGGGGGTGCAGCGGGTGTGCTCACGGGGTCCGCTCCTTCTGCCAGGCCTGGACGGCGCGCTGGTAGGCCCGCTCGTCGCCGTCGAGGAACCGCGCGGCGAACTCGGCGTACGGCGTGGTGGCGTACAGCTTCTGGAAGGCCTCGTCACGGCCGTGGTCCGGGGCGCAGGACGTGAAGTGCGCGCCGTTCGGCGTCTCGATCACCCCGGTCACGTACGACCGTTTCAGCAGCATCGTCTGGGGCGCGGCCTGCTGGGTCAGCGCTGCGGTGTCCACGAGCCGTTCGCACGAGACGTAGGCGGCGTCGGCGGCCTCGCAGAACAGGTCGTCGAAGTACGGGTCGGGGCCCAGATACCGGCCGTTGCCGAGGCGGTCCGCGCGGTTCATGTGGACCAGCGCGGCGTCCAGGTGCAGGGCGGGCATGGCGACGAACTCCTCCCGGATCCCCGTCGACGCGTCGGCGTACGGCGAAGTGACCGTCCGCAGGCCGGGGTTGACCCGCATCACGGCCGAGCCGATCCCGGCCCGCACCGGCAGGAAGGGCAGCCGGTTCGCCGCCGCGTGCAGCCCCCACATGAACATCGCCTCGTCGACCTCGGTCAGCTCGAAGTCCGCCCGCTGCCGCGCCGCGCGGTAGTGCGGTTCGAGCGGGATCGAGTCGAGGGTCACGAAGGCGGCGACGAGTCTGCGGATCCGCCCGGCCGCGGCGAGCAGACCGACGTCCGGCCCGCCGTACGACACGACCGTGAGATCACCGATACCCGTCCGGAGCAGCGCTCTCACCAGAGCCATCGGCTTGCGGCGTGAGCCCCAGCCGCCGATGCCGAGTGTCATCCCGCTCTCCAGCCGGCCGACGGCCTCCTCCGCCGACATCGTCTTGTCGCTCACCGCGCCTCCTCCTGCCTGCCGCGCCTGCCGTCGAAGGCGTCGCGGACGCGGCCGGCGGCCCCGCTGAGATTCGCCTCGAAGGTGAAGCCCTGCTCGAAGCGGTAGCTGCGGCGCACGTCGACGGGGTCGATGCCGTTGATCGCGGCCTTGGCCAGCCGGAGGAGACCGCCGTCCTTGGCGGCCATCTCGCGGGCCAGCGCCCGCGCGGACGCGTCGAGTCCAGCGCGCGGCACGACCTGCCACACCGAGCCGTGCGCGCGCAGCTCGGCCGCGGTCACGGTGCGCGAGGTGAAGTACAGGACGCGCATCAGGTGGGGCGGGACCAGCCGGGCGAGATGCGTGGCGGCGCCGAGCGCGCCCCGGTCCAGCTCGGGCAGCCCGAACGTGGCGTCCTCGCTGGCCACGATCGCGTCCGCGTTCCCCACCAGGCCTATGCCGCCGCCCAGGCAGAAGCCGTGCACCGCGGCGACGACGGGGACCTCGCACTCGTACACCGCGGCGAAGGCCTCGAAGCAGCCCCTGTTCGCCCCGATCAGCGCGCCGTGACCCCCGGTGTCCCGCTGCAGCTCCTTGATGTCGACGCCCGCGTTGAACCCGCGTCCCTCGGCTCTCAGCACGACGCAGCGGACCTCGGGGTCGCGCCCGGCCGACCGGACCGCGTCGGCCAGTGCGAACCAGCCCCGCACCGGCAGCGCGTTCACCGGCGGGTAGTCGACCGTGACGACGGAAATCCCCTTTTCCGGGGACGAGGTGGAGACACCCATGGACGCATCAGCTACCTTTCCACCAAACGTTTGTTAGGTGCACTGCCGAAGCTAGCAGCGAACGCATCCGAGCGGGAGGCCCTGTGGACAACGCGGATCTCGGCGGCAGGACCGTCGTCGTCACGGGCGGCACCAGGGGGGTCGGCGCCGGGATCGCGCGGGCCTTCGCCGCGGCGGGCGCCGACGTCGTGGTCTGCGCGCGCCGGCCGCCGCCGCGGCCCCTCGCGGGCGTCCGCTTCGCCGCCGTCGACCTGAGGGACCCGGCCGCCGTCCGCGACCTCTTCGAGGACCTGGCCCGCGTCGACGTCCTCGTCAACAACGCCGGCGGCACACCGCACCGGCTCCTCGCGGAGTCGGAGGCCGAGCGGCACGCCCGCGTCATCGAGCTCAACCTCACCACGCCGCTGACCGCCTCGCTCGCCGCGCGCCGCCGGCTGTGCCGTACCCGGGGGGCGATCGTGATGATCGGCAGCGTCAGCGGCACCCGGCCCTCGCCCGGCACGGCGGCCTACGGCGCGGCCAAGGCGGGCCTGGAGAGCCTGGCCCGCTCGATGGCCGTCGAGTGGGCCCCCGACATCCGGGTCAACACCCTCGTCGTCGGCATGGTCCGCACCGAGCGTTCCCACCTGCACTACGGCGACGCGGACGGGGTCGCCGCCGTCGCACGGACCGTCCCGCTCGGCCGCCTCGCCGAACCCGGCGACGTGGGCCGGGCCGCCGTCTTCCTCGCCTCCGACGCCGCCGCCTACATCACCGGCGCGAGCCTGCTCGTGCACGGCGGCGGGGAACGGCCCGCCTTCCTCGATGCCGCGACCGTCAACAAGGGGAGCTGACATGGGTGCACCGCTGCTGTGCGAGGGGCGGGTCGTGATAGTGACGGGCGCGGGCCGCGGACTCGGCCGGGCGCACGCCCTCGCGTTCGCCGCGCAGGGCGCCCGCGTCGTCGTCAACGATCTCGGGGTCGGCCTCGACGGCACCCCGGACCCCGACAGCCCCGCCGCGCGGGTGACCGAGGAGATCCGCGCGGCCGGCGGTACGGTGGTGGCCCACGGCGGCGACATCGCGACCACCGAGGGCGCCGCGTCCCTCGTACGCACCGCCCTGGACGCCTACGGGCGCCTCGACACCCTCGTCAACAACGCCGGTTTCCTGCGCGACCGGATGCTGGTCAACCTCGACGAGGACGACTGGGACGCCGTGCTGCGCGTCCACCTCAAGGGTCACTTCCTGCCGCTCCGGCACGCGGCGGCGCACTGGCGGACGGAGATGAAGGCGGGGCGCCCGCCGCGGGCCCGCGTCGTCAACACCAGCAGCGGGGCGGGCCTGTCGGGGTCGGTGGGACAGGCCAACTACAGCGCCGCGAAGGCCGGGATCCTCGGCCTGACCCTGGTCGCCGCGGCCGAACTCGCGCGGTACGGCGTCCAGGTCAACGCGATCGCCCCGGCGGCCCGCACCCGCATGACCGAACGGACCTTCGCGCGGACCATGGCCGCGCCGGGCAGCCCCGGGGCCTTCGACGCGATGGCCCCGGAGAACGTGTCGCCGCTGGTCGTCTGGCTCGGCTCCGCCGCCTGCGCGGGCGTCACCGGACGGGTCTTCGAGGCCGAGGGCGGACGCATCACGGTGATGGAGGGCTGGCGCCCGGGCCCCACCGCCGACAAGGGCGCGCGATGGACACCCGCCCAGGCCGGGGAGACGGTACGGGAACTACTGGCGGAAGCGGTCCGTCCGGCGGCGGTGTACGGGGCGACGGACGGGGGGCTGTAGCGACGGACGGGGTGCCGTAGCGCGCGCGAGCAGGAGCCCTCCGGAGGTCCGGTGTCCCGCCCCTCCGCTGGGCCCCGCCGCCCGTTCAGGTGTCGCACTCCAGGACCGTCCGGCACAGGGCGCAGCGGGCCCGGACGCGACCGCGGACGGGGACGCGGATGCGCTGGTGGCAGGTGGGGCAGGGGAAGGAGACGCGGAGCGGCCCGCCGTCGTCCGGGGTGAAGGTGTAGGGCGCGTCCGGCCGGGCGCCGGGCCCGGTCCCGTGGGCCCGGGCGTGCCGGCGGTCCTGCGCGTAGCGGCGGCGGCCCGCCCAGCCCGCCGCGGTCAGCGGCGGCTGCCGCTCGTCCCTGCGCGCCTGCTCAAGCCCCTTGTTGTACGCGGTGTACGCCTGCGGGCTGGTGAACCAGACCGCCGGGTCCTCGCCGAAGACCAGGGCGCGCTTGGCGAGGACGTAACCGAACTCCTCCGGGGTGAGGTAGCCGAGCTTCTGCGAGGAGGCCGCGTCCTCGCGGAAGGCGTCCAGCAGGAGCCACCCCGCGCCGAGATACGCCGCAGCCGTGTCCGTGAGGATCTCGTTGTCCCGGGTGCCGGGGAAGGAGAGGTCCAGACGGTGCAGGTAGACGTGCATCACCTCGTGGGCGAGGGCGGCCCCGATGTCACGCCGATGGGTGCGGAACCGGTCGTTGAGTTCCACGAAGTACTCGGGCCCTGCGGTGAGTTCGACGTTCGCGGCATGGGTCATCTCGCGGAATCCGACGACCATCCGGGCGTCCGGCAGCCGGTAGTGGCGCACCATCTCGCGGGCGACGCGCTGGGCGCCCAGATGCAGGTCGTCGGTGTCGCAGAAGGCCACGTCGGCGGGGGCCACGCTGGCGGCGAACGTCTGGACCGTGTCGCAGGACAGCCGCCGGTACAGCGCGGTGATCGACGCCCGCACGGTGTCCAGGTGCGGGTAGCCGTGCTCGACCGGTCCGCCGTTCGCCACGTCCGCACCCCCTGAAGACGCCGGAACAGGCCCCGGGGGGACCTGGACTCCTCACCTCCACTCTAAGGCGCCGTCCGGCGTGGCCGGAAAGGCGCCTTGTGGGACGAGCGCGCGGGTTTCGATAATCCAACCCCCACGTTGTCGGGGTCATGCCATGCGACTCGGCTTCGTGGTGCAACCCCCCACGAAAGGAAGCACGTTGAAGACTCTCCAGAAGCTCAACGGACTCAGACGCCTGCTCGCCACCGGCGCCGTGACCCTCGCCGCCGTCTCCCTCCAGCCCCTGTCCGCGCAAGCCGCACCGCAGCCCGTCGTCGGCGGAACCCGGGCCGCACAGGGCGAGTTCCCGTTCATGGTCCGCCTCTCCATGGGCTGCGGCGGAGCCCTGTACGCCAAGGACGTCGTCCTGACCGCCGCGCACTGTGTGAACGGCTCCGGCAACAACACGTCCATCACCGCCACCGCCGGCGTCGTCGACCTGCAGAGCAGCAGCGCGACCAAGGTCAAATCGACCAAGGTCCTCCAGGCACCCGGCTACAACGGCAAGGGCAAGGACTGGGCCCTCATCAAACTCGCCAGGCCGATCGAACAGCCCACCCTGAAGATCGCCACCACCACCGCCTACAACAGCGGGAACTTCACCGTCGCCGGGTGGGGCGCCGCGCGCGAGGGCGGTGCCCAGCAGCGGTACCTGCTCAAGGCCACCGTCCCCTTCGTCGACGACGCCACCTGCCGCCAGGCCTACGGCAGCGACCTCGTCCCCGGCGATGAGATCTGCGCCGGATTCCCGCAGGGCGGTGTCGACACCTGCCAGGGCGACTCCGGCGGCCCCATGTTCCGCAAGGACGACACCGGCGCGTACCTCCAGGTCGGCATCGTCAGCTGGGGCGAGGGCTGCGCGCGCGCCGGCTACCCGGGGGTCTACAGCGAGGTGTCGACCTTCGCGGCGGACATAGCCCGAGCGGCGGCCGGACTCTAGGGCCTGTCGTTTGGATCAGGCTGGCTGTGACCGACGGTTCGTCCTGACCGACCCGAGCGGGGTCTGGCGCGTACAGCTGCAAGGCGGAGGAGGGAGTCGACGCGGAGCGTCGGCGACCGACGACAACGCCGCAGATGTGCGTGCCAGACCCCGCGACGCCGGCGTGATCCAAACGACAGGCCCTAGACCCCACGGCCGCCGGAGCCGACGCACACGGCGCACGGGACGCCTGCGGCGGCACATGGCACGGGACGCCCGCGACCGGCTCGCGGGCGTCCTGCCGTACGCCGCCACCCGCGAACAGCTGGGCCGCACCGTGCCCGGCGACCGGAGCGGCCAGACACCGGCGGCCGGACACCGGAGCGGCCGGACGCCGACGATCCGCCGATCATCGAAGGGCCGGCCGCCCCTTAAGGTGGACCCCCATGACCCACGGCAACACCAACGAAGCGACCACTCCTGGCGGCAACGGCGGGACCGATCCCGCCGTGCGCGCCGAACTCGGCCGGCTCCGCGACAGCATCGACAACATCGACGCCGCCGTCGTCCACATGCTCGCCGAACGCTTCAAATGCACCCAGCAGGTCGGACACCTCAAGGCCCAGCACCAGTTGCCGCCCGCCGACCCCGCCCGCGAAGCCCGCCAGATCGCCCGGCTGCGCCAGCTCGCCGAGAACGCGAAACTCGACCCGGCCTTCGCGGAGAAGCTGCTCAACTTCATCATCGCCGAGGTGATCCGCCACCACGAGCACATCGCCGACCACGCGGGCAGCGGGCCGTCCGAGCCGGGGGAGTGACGGCCGGCCCCGCGGTCAGCGGTCCGTCCGAGCCGGGGGAGTGACGGCCGGCCCCGCGGTCAGCGGTCCGTCCGAGCCGGGGGAGTGACGGCCGGCCCCGCGGTCAGCGGTCCGTCCGAG
>NZ_JBWKDS010000005.1:171096-256610 GCF_056435845.1 Streptomyces sp. NPDC043867
AGCCGGGGGAGTGACGGCCGGCCCCGCGGGCACGATCTGCGCGCCCCGTCGGGCGCGGCCACCTGCCGTGACCGTCCGGGACCCGCAACCCACCCGGGACACGGCAGGCGCCGCCCCACGGACAAAGGCCGTGTACCGATCCGACGCTGTGCCATCCCGGGGGCATCAGGCAGCATGTCCCCCATGTCCGTACTGACGCGCGACGAAGCGCAGACCCGTGCCAAGCTCCTCGACGTCCACCGCTACACGATCGCACTCGACGTGACCGGCGGAGACGAGACCTTCGACTCCCGCACCGTCATCCACTTCACGGCCCGCGCGGACGCGGACACCTTCGTCGAGCTCAAGCCCGCCGACCTGCGCTCCGTCACCCTCGACGGACAGCCCCTGGACCCCGCCACCCTGACCGGCAACCGGCTGCCGCTCACCGGCCTCACCGCGGGCGAGCACGAACTGCGCGTCGACGCCGCCATGCGCTACTCCCGCACCGGCGAGGGCATGCACCGCTTCACCGACCCCACCGACGGCGAGACCTACCTCTACACCCAGCTGTTCATGGACGACGTCCAGCGCGTCTTCGCCGCCTTCGACCAGCCCGACCTGAAGGCCGTCTTCGAGCTGTCCGTCCACGCCCCCGACGGCTGGACCGTCCTCGCCAACGGCATCACCGAACACCTCGGCGAGGGCCGCTGGAAAGCCGCGCCCACCCCGCCGGTCTCCACCTACCTCGTCGCCGTCGCCGCCGGCCCCTGGCACTCCGTACGCACCGAACACCAGGGCCTGCCCTTCGGCATCCACTGCCGCCGCTCCCTGGCCCCCCACCTGGACGCCGACGCCGACGAGATCCTCGACGTCACCCGCGCCTGCTTCGACCGATACCACGAGAAGTTCGAGGAGCCCTACCCCTTCGACTCCTACGACCAGGCGTTCGTCCCCGAGTTCAACGCCGGCGCCATGGAGAACCCCGGACTCGTCACCTTCCGCGACGAGTTCATCTACCGCTCCGCCGTCACCGACACCGAGCGGCAGACCCGCGCCATGGTCATCGCCCACGAAATGGCCCACATGTGGTTCGGTGACCTCGTCACCCTGCGCTGGTGGGACGACATCTGGCTGAACGAGTCCTTCGCCGAGTACATGGGATACCAGACCCTCACCGAAGCGACCCGCTTCGACGACACCTGGACCGACTTCGGCGTCGCCCGCAAATCCTGGGGCTACGACGCCGACCAGCGCCCCTCCACCCACCCCGTCGCCCCCGACCCCGACGCCGTCCCCGACACCGCCTCCGCGATGCTCAACTTCGACGGCATCTCCTACGCCAAGGGCGCCTCCGCACTCCGCCAACTGGTGGCCTGGCTCGGCGAGAAGGACTTCCTCGCCGGCATCAACACCCACTTCGCCCGCCACAAGTTCGGCAACGCCACCCTCGCCGACTTCATCGAATCCCTCGCCCACGCCACCGAACGCGACGTGCACGCCTGGGCCCAGGCGTGGCTCCGCACCACCGGCGTCGACACCCTCACCCCCGCCGTCACCGCCGGCGCCGACGGCACCTGCACCCTCACCGTCGACCACGACGGCAGCCGCCCGCACCGCATCACCGTCGGCCTCTACGACCACGACCTCACCCACGACGGCCGCCTCACCCCGCGCACCCGCCTCGCCCTCGACGTCCCGCAGAGCACCCCCACCCCCATCGGCAAACGGCCCGCACTGCTCCTCCTCAACGACGGCGACCTCACCTACGCCAAGATCCGCTTCGACCCCGAATCCTTCGCCACCCTCCGCACCTCCCTGTGCCGCCTGCCCGAACCGCTCACCCGCACCGTCGTGTGGAACGCCCTGCGCGACGCGGTACGCGACGGCGAACTGCCCCCCGCCGCCTACCTGGAGGCCGCCCGCGCCCACCTCCCCCACGAGACGGACCTCGCCGTCGTCCAGGGCGTGCTGTCCTTCGCCACCGTCCAGGTCGCCGACCGCTACCTCCCCGCCGCCGACCGCCCCGCCGCCCTCGCCACCCTCACCGACCTTTGCCGCGACCTCATCCGCCGCACCGAGGACGGCTCCGACCCCGGCCTTCGGCTCACCGCCGTACGCCACTGCATCGACGTCGCCGCCCACCCCGACACCATCAGCGCCTGGTTCTCCGAGGGCACCGTCCCCGGCGGACCCGAACTCGACCCCGAACTGCGCTGGCGCATCCTCGGCAGGCTCGCCGTCCTCGGCGCCATCGACGACGCCGTCATCGAGGCCGAACTCGTCCAGGACCCCAGCGCCACCGGCCAGGAAGGCGCTGCCCGCTGCCGCGCCGCACTGCCCGACCCGCAGGCCAAGAGCAAGGCGTGGGACGAGATGTTCGCCTCCGACGACCTCTCCAACTACCTGTTCACCGCCACCGCGCAGGGCTTCTGGCAGCCCGAACAGACCGAGCTGCTCCGCCCCTACGTCGAGCGGTACTGGCACGACGCGATCACCGTCGCCGCCCGCCGCGGCCCCGCCATCGCCGAGGCCGCCGGACGCTGGGCCTTCCCCGTCACCGCCGTCTCCGCGGAAACCCTCCGCCTCGGCGAACAGTGCCTGCGCGACGCCGACCCCATCCCCGCCCTCCGCCGCAAACTCGCCGACCAGCTCGACGACCTTTCGCGGGCACTGCGGGTGAGGCACGCGTAGGAACGGGACACGGTCCCGGCGCCGTACGACACGAGGGGGCGCCGGAACCAACCGAACGCCCCCTCCCGCACCCGCGCCGGGCCGCACACGCCGGGGCCCCGGCCCCCCGCCGAACCGGTCGCACGGGGACCCCGGCTCCGCCCCGAACCCCGGTACGCAGGGAATCAGGTCCGCGCCGAGCGGGGTGCGCGGGGACCCGGCCCCGCCGCCTACCCGGTACGCGCGGAATCCCGCCCCGCACCGAACCGGGGGGCGCAGGCAGCCGGGTCCTGCGCCGAACCCCGGTACGGAGGGCGTCGGGCGCCCGTGCCGAGCGGGGCGCGCGGGGACCCGGCCCCGCCGCCTACCCGGTACGCAGGGAATCCCGCCCCAGGAGGAGCCGGGCACGCAGTCAGCCCGGGGCGTGCGCCGGACCTCGGCACGCGGGGAATCCGCCCGCGCCGAACCGGGCGCGCCAACAGCCGGGTCCTGCGCCGAACCCCGGCGCTCCGCGCCGAACCCCGGTACGGAGGGCGTCGGGCGCCCGCGCCGAGCCGGGCGCGCAGGGATCTGGCTCCGCGCCGACCTCCGTACGGGGGGAATCCCCCCGGGGACGAGCGGGGCACGCCGTCAGCCCGGGCCCGCTCCAAACCCCGGCACGCGGGGAATCCGTCCCCGCGTCGGACCTGGGCACGCGGGAAATCCCGTCTCGCGTCGGACCTCGGCACGCGGGGAATCCAGCCCCCGCCGGACCCCGGCACGCGGGGACCCCTGCCCCGCGGTCCCCCTAGCACCCCCCAGCCCCCCGCACGTTCCTCCCACGTGGCAGTACCCCCTTTCGGGTTTCCGTCGGGGGGCTTTTCGGGCGCGGCGGGCCTCGCGCGTACACGCTGGGACTCCCCGCCCCGCGGCCCTCGGAGGACGCCCATGAGCTCGCCGCCCCTCGCCTCAGGTCCCGGCGGCTCCGCCGCACTGCGGCCGCTGCTCGACACCGTCCTCGACGCGCTGCGCGACGGCGCCGAAAGCCGCGGCGGCCCCCTGCCCGCGGGCGGCCCCCAGGCCGTCGCCCGGCACGTACGCGACACCGTCGGCGAGGTGCTGCCCCGCGAAGGCTCCGACGACGCCCTGCGGCTCCTGGTCCACACCCTCGCCGCCGGCGCCGCCGACCCCGCCGACCCCCTGTGCGCCGCCCACCTGCACTGCCCGCCGCTCGCCGTCGCCACCGCCGCCGACCTCGCCGCCTCCGCCCTCAACCCCTCCCTCGACTCCTGGGACCAGGCCCCCGCCGCCTCCGCACTCGAAGCACTCGTCACCGACACCCTCGCCGCGGAGATCTACGCACCCACACCGACCGGCCCCGAACACACCGGCGACGCCGACCCACCCGAAGCGAACACACAACCGAAGAAAGGTGCCGCCGTCGTCACCACCGGCGGCACCGAATCCAACCAGCTCGCCCTCCTCCTCGCCCGCGAGGCCCACCACGGCACCACACTCGTCTGCGGAGCCAACGCCCACCACTCACTGCGCCGCGCCGCCTGGCTCCTCGGCCTGCCCGACCCCGTCGTCGTCCCCGCCCCCGCCGGCACCATGGACCCCGCCGCCCTCGACGACGCCCTCACCGAACTGCGCGGCCCCCGCGGCTCGTTCACCGTCGCCGCCACCGCAGGCACCACCGACGCCGGACTCATCGACCCCCTGACCGACATCGCCGACCTGTGCGCAGCCCACGGAGCCCGCCTCCACGTCGACGCCGCATACGGCGGCGGCCTCCTCTTCAGCGACCGCCACCGCAGCAGACTCGACGGCCTCGCCCGCGCCCACACCGTCACCCTCGACCTGCACAAACTCGGCTGGCAACCCGTCGCCGCCGGCCTCCTCGCCGTACAGAACCCCCACGACCTGCACGTCCTGAACCACCCCACCGACTACCTCAACGCCGACGACGACACCCGGGCCGGACTGCCCGACCTCCTCGGCCGCTCCCTGCGCACCAGCCGGCGCCCCGACATCCTCAAAATCGCCGTCACCCTCAAAACCCTCGGCCGCCAAGGACTCGGCGCCCTCGTCGACCGCGTCTGCGCCCACGCACAGGAGCTCGCCGCCCTCGTCGAAGCCCACCCCGCCTTCGACCTCTACGACCGGCCGACCCTCAGCACCGTCCTCTTCCGGCCCGCCCACGCCACCGACGACACCGTCGCCGCCGTACGCCGCACCCTCCTCACCGAAGGCCGCGCCGTCCTCGGCCGCGCCACCCCCGACGGCCGCCTCTGGTTCAAGGCCACCCTCCTCAACCCGCACACCCGGCCCGACGACCTGGCCGCACTCCTGAAACTGGTGGAAGGACACACAGCCCGATGAGCCCGACGCCCCACCCCCCACACCACGAACCCGAAGCCCCACGCGACCTCGTGGGCATCGGCATCGGCCCCTTCAACCTCTCCCTCGCCGCCCTCGCCCACCCCCTCACCGAACTCGACACCGTCTTCTACGAACAGCGCCCCGCCTTCGACTGGCACCCCGGCCTCCTCATCGACGGCACCACCCTCCAAGTCCCCTTCCTCGCCGACCTCGTCACCCTCGCCGACCCCACAAGCCCCTGGTCCTTCCTCAACTACCTCAAAGCCCGCGACCGCCTCTTCCCCTTCTACTTCGCCGAGCGCTTCCACATCCAGCGCGCCGAATACGACAGCTACTGCCGCTGGGTCAGCGACAACCTCCCCGGACTCCACTTCGGCCACCAGGTCGACGCCGTCCGCTGGAACCCCGAACGTGCCCTCTTCGAAGTCGACTTCACCCAACTCGACACCGACGGCGAAGCCGAATCCCTCGGCCGCACCCACACCCGCAACATCGTCATCGGCGTCGGCACCGCCCCCCACATCCCCGACGCCCTCCAACCCCTCGTCGCAGCCCCCGGCGCCCCCGTCATCCACGCCGCGGACTACCTCGAACACCGCGAACACTTCCTCACCGCCGGCCACATCACCGTCGTCGGCGCCGGACAGTCCGGCGCCGAGGTCTTCCTCGACCTGCTCAAGAACCGCCCGCCGGGCCACGAGAGGATCCACTGGCTCGCCCGCACCGAAGCCTTCGCCCCCATGGAGTACTCCAAACTCGGCCTCGAACACTTCACCCCCGACTACACCCGCTACTTCCACGCCCTCACCGAACCCGTACGCGACCGGCTCGTCGCCGCCCAGTGGCAACTCCACAAAGGCATCGACGCCGACACCCTCGCCGCCATCCACGACGAGCTCTACCGCCGCACCCTCCACGGCGGCTGGCCCGACGCCGTCCTCACCCCCGCCGTCAACGTCCGCACCGCCGGACGCGTCGCCACCACCAAAGTCGAACTCCACCTCGAACACGTCCAGCAGGGCACCCGCTCCCGCCTCACCACCGACGCCGTCGTCCTCGCCACCGGCTACCGCGAACGCCCCCTCGGACGCATCCTCGCCGGACTCGACCCCTACCTCCGCCGCGACAGCGCCGAACGCCCCCGCATCGACGACCGGTTCCGCCTCGTCCTCGACCCCTGCGTCACCGGCCGCGTCCACGTCCAGAACGCCGAACTCCACACCCACGGCGTCGGCACCCCCGACCTCGGCCTCGCAGCCTGGCGCAGCGCCACCATCCTCAACTCCCTCACCGGCAAAGACCCCTACCCCCTCCCCGACCGGACCTCCTTCACCACCTTCGGACTCGAACCCCGCCCCCACATCCCCACCGCCCGCCAAGCCCCCGTCCTCACCCCCCTGATCGACAAACGCTAGAAACGCGACACCAGCTCACCCACGAGGGATAGCCGCAGACCGCTCACCACGTCGTGATGGATGCGAGAAGGGGAGGGTCGATGGAGGCCTCAAGTCACGACGAGTTCCGCGAATTCACAGCCATGCGCTCCACCGCGCTGCTAAGGCTCGCGGTACTGCTCACCGGCGGGGACCGGCACGCCGCCGAAGACCTGCTGCAGATCACGCTGATGAAGGCCTACGGGCGCTGGACACGGCACACCGCTCGCTCGCCAAACTCCGGGCCCTCGTACCGGAACTCGGACCCGAACAGCCCACGGGACGGACGCAGCAGCCGGCACCACGACGGAACAACCCCCGCCCACACGGCCTGCGGCATCCCCGCAGGGCTGGCAGCCGTGGCAGAACGACACCCCCGGCGCCACCGAACGACACTGCCTCGTGGACGGCTCCGCCCTGTACTGCAGCGGAACCAAGTACGACGCCGCCAAGTTCGACGCCAACACCGGAAAACACCTGTGGACGGTCAAGGTCAACCGCGAAGGCGACGGCATCAACGGCCCGTTCGCCGTGCGCGACGGCGTCGTCTACACCTACCGCAACCACACCGCGCCCAACCAGCCGGACGGCGACTACGCCGGCGGCACCCACGACCGTCCCCGGCAGGCAGCAGCTCCTCGCAACCTCCAGGAACCGGCTGGTCCTCCTCGAAGACGACAGCACCGCCGGCCAGGACCCGGCGGGTGACCACCCTCACCGAAACGGGGGAACGGACCACCCACCCCTACCCGCTAACCCTGCGCTACGAGGACGCCCTGATCACCCGGAACGGCAGCACTACCAACTCCCTGCTGTCGCCCACCGGACACTGACCCGACACACACGCGGCCGGGGCGCCACCACCGCCCCGGCCGAACAACACCCCGAAACGTCCCGGACCTAGAACACCGGCACACCGTCCCGCGTCAGCCGCCAGTCCACCGACGCGAACTCCGCCGGGTCCAGCACACCCTTCGCCGTCACCCACTCGGCGATCCGCGTACGAATCTCCGTCGACTCCGCCCACAACTCCTTCGCCGACGCCACATGCGGAAACGCACCACCACCGTTCGCCCGGTAGTTGTTCACCGCGAACACGAACTGCTGCCCGTCCGACAACGCCGCACCGTCGTACGACAGATTCCTGATCCGCGAACCCGGCGCCTGCGCGATGTCGATGTCATACGTCAACCCCGACACATAGTCGTAGTTGTAGTCCGGCCGGCCGTTCGCGTTCGTCAGCTTCTCCGTGTCGATCACCGCACCCGCGGCCGTCCGCACGAAATACTCCGCCGAGAACTCCAGATACGCCCGCACCTGCGCACCCGTCAGCAACTTCGCCACCAACGTGTTGTCATACACATACAGACTCGACAGATCCCGGATCGTCACCTCACCCGCCGGAATCTCCGACGTACGCGAGAACGGCGACGCCTGCGCGATCACCGGCAACGACGCATACTCCGTACCCGCCAGCGCCGCCCTGACCACGTCCTCCTGCACCCGCGTGATCAGATCGATGATCGGCGCGTCCTTGAACCGCGCCTCCACCGTCGTCAACGTCCGAGTCGCCGTCCCCACCACCTGGTTGACGTACTTCACCACCGCCGCATGCTCAGCACCCAGCAGCTTCGTGATCCGCGGATCGTCCGCCACCGTCCGCGCGTCACGCAACGACGCCGCCACCGACTCGACCCGCCACCGCCCCTTCTCAAACACCAACTCGAAGTCGAACAACGACAGACGCTCCGCATAACACAGCGGCTCCGACAGCACGACCGTCCGGCCCGACACCTCGTTCGTGACCTTCAGCTCCGGAATCTCCACATGCGCATGCCCCACCAGAATCGCGTCGATCCCCGGCACCTGCTGCGCCACCAGAGCCGCCGAATTCTCCACGTACGGCAACTGATCACCGTACGACGACGTACCCGACGAACCACTGTGCGCCGACACGACCACCACGTCCGCACCCATCGACCGCAGCTTCGGCACCCACTTCGCCGCCTGCTCCTCAAGCCCCGGGAACGTCAACTTCCCCTGCACATACGCCTTGTCCCAGATCGCGATACCCGGATTCGTCAACCCCAGCACCGCCACCCGCACCGGCGGCAGACCCGGCACATGGAACTTCTTCATGAAATACGGCGGGAAAGCCGGCTTCAACGTCTTCGCATCCAGCGCGTTCGCACCCAGCAACGGGAAATCACACTGCGACTCGAACTTCCGCAGCGTCTCGATCCCGTAATTGAACTCATGGTTGCCGAGCGCCACCGCGTCATAACCGATCGCGTTCATCGCCTGCGCCATCGGATGCACCGGACCACCCTTCGCGGTGATCGGATCCACCTTCGCGAAGTAGTACGTCAGCGGAGTGCCCTGAATCGTGTCGCCCGCATCCAGCAACAACGTGTTTTGGCGGCCCTTCTCCGCACGCACCTGGTCCACCAGCGTCGAAATCCGCGCCAGACCCATCGCGTTGCCCTTGGCGTCGGCATACTCCGCGTCCTTGAAGTAGTCCCAGTTGAAGACATGCCCGTGCAGATCGGTCGTCCCCATCACCGTCAGCGCATACCGCTTCGGACGCTTCCCGCTCCCCCCGGCCGCAGCCTCGGCCGCCGGCGCACCGACCCCACCGGCCAACGCCACCCCGGCACCCGTCACAGCGGACTTCTTCAGGAACTTCCGGCGGTTCAACGGCATCTCTGTGGCTCCCTGGGGCGATGGTCAACGACGCGCGTAGATTCTCACCCACCCACCACACCCCCGAACAGATCCCGCAGGTTTCGATCCGGTGACCAGTGAACCCCCGGAACCCGCCCAGCAGTGCCACAGTGGGACGTATGACCCCCACCCCGGACGACCCCAGCACCACACCCGCCCACGGCACCCCCGCCACCCCCCACCTCACCGTCCGCGGCGAAGCCCACCTCGAAACCGCCCCCGAAACCGCCCGCATCGACATCACCGTCAGCGCCCGCGGCACCAACCGGCACGACATCCTCGCCGACCTCACCCGCCGCAACAACACCACCCTCGACCTCATCAAAACCTACGCGGACGCCGTCGAACACCTCGAAACCGGCGCCCTCACCATCAGCCCCGAACTCACCAAACACGGCCGCGGCGAACGCGTCCGCGCCCACCACGGCCACGTCCACCTCACCGCCGAACTGACCGACTTCACCGCACTCGGCGAACTCACCACCCGCCTCGCCGACCTCGACCTCACCCGCGTCGACGGCCCCACCTGGACTCTGCGCCCCACCTCGCCCGCCTACCGCCGAGCCCGCCGCCAAGCCGTCCACGACGCCGTCCAGCGCGCCCGCGAATACGCCGAAGCCCTCGACACCACCCTCACCGCACTCATCGAACTCACCGACACCGACACCGTCCGACCCCACCCCGCCGACCGCACCCTGCGCACCATGACCTACGCCGGCGAAACCCCCGACGACACCGCACCCCTGGACCTCGAACCCCGGCGTCAGCACATCCACGCCGAGGTCACCGCCCGATTCACCATGGCACCCCCGAATTTGTAGTACCGCAGCGCTCATCGGAGCGACCCCATGCGCAGTTCAACACTTGCCAACAGCCCTTCACCCAAAGGCTGTTGGCCGGACACGCACACCCAATTCGCTACCCACCGGTAAGGCCTAGGCTCAGACCATGCGCCGAGCAAAAATCGTCTGCACTCTGGGGCCCGCCACCGACTCGTACGACCAGATCAAAGCACTGGTCGAAGCCGGAATGGACGTAGCCCGATTCAACCTCAGCCACGGCACCTACGCCGAGCACGAGGAGCGCTACCAGCGCGTACGAAAAGCCTCCGACGAAACCGGCCGCAGCGTCGGAGTCCTAGCCGACCTTCAAGGCCCGAAGATCCGCCTTGGCCGCTTCCGCGAAGGACCCGTACTCCTCGAACGCGGCGACACCTTCACCATCACCGTCGAACCCGGCACCGAAGGCGACCGCCACACCTGCGGCACCACCTACGACGGACTCGCCAGCGACGTCACCCCCGGCGAACGCATCCTCGTCGACGACGGCAAAGTCTGCCTCGAAGTCACCGCCGTCGAAGGCCCCCAGGTCCACACCACCGTCATCGAAGGCGGCATGGTCTCCGACCACAAAGGCCTCAACCTCCCCGGCGTCGCCGTCTCCGTCCCCGCACTCTCCGACAAGGACGAAGCAGACCTCCGCTGGGCCCTCGGCACCGGCTTCGACGTCATCGCCCTCTCCTTCGTCCGCAGCGGCCACGACATCGACGACGTCCACCGCATCATGGACGAAGAAGGCCGCCGCCTCCCCGTCATCGCCAAAGTCGAGAAACCCCAGGCCGTCGACAACATCGCCGACATCGTCGCCGCCTTCGACGGCATCATGGTCGCCCGCGGCGACCTCGGCGTCGAAATGCCCCTCGAACAGGTCCCCATCGTCCAGAAGCGCGCCATCAAACTCGCTCAGCGCAACGCCAAACCCGTCATCGTCGCCACCCAGATGCTCGACTCCATGATCGAGAACTCCCGCCCCACCCGCGCCGAGGCCTCCGACGTCGCCAACGCCGTCATCGACGGCACCGACGCCGTCATGCTCTCCGGCGAGACCAGCGTCGGCGCGTACCCCGTCGAGACCGTGCGCACCATGGGCCGCATCGTCGAAGCCGCCGAAGAGGACATCCTCGCCAAGGGACTCCCGCCCCTCACCGAACGCAACAAGCCCCGCACCCAGGGCGGCGCCGTCGCCCGCGCCGCCGCCGACATCGGCGACTTCCTCGGCGCCAGGTTCCTCGTCGCCTTCACCCAGTCCGGCGACACCGTCCGGCGCTTGTCCCGCTACCGCTCGCCGATCCCCCTCCTGGCGTTCACCCCCGACCCCGCGACCCGGTCCCAGCTCACCCTCACCTGGGGCGTCGAGACCTTCCTCGGGCCGCACGTCGAATCCACCGACGCCATGGTCGACCAGGTCGACGAGCAGCTCCTGAAGATCGGGCGCTGCCGGCAGGGCGACATGGTCGTGATCACCGCCGGCTCCCCGCCCGGCGTCTCCGGCTCGACCAACCTCGTCCGCGTCCACCACATCGGCGAGGACGACGCCCCCAAGTGACCGGCCCCGGGCCCCTTATGAGGAGGGGCCCACCGCGCCGGACTCAGTACTTGGGACCCACGTGCGCATCCATCAGGGCCACGTCGTCCCTGCGGGCCACGGAGATGTTGTAGGCGTTCCCGTGCCGGGTGCAGTGCGTCCACGCGATGCCGAGCTTGTCGAGGGTGTCCGTGTACAGGCGGCGGATGTCGTCGGAGACGTTGGTGAAGAAGTACCGGGGATACTCATAGCGCTTGCGCTCACCGGCGACGACGCGGGTCGTCCAGTTGGTGATCCGGCACCCGTCGGAGTGGACGAGCCCCCGGACGAACTCCCAGGGGTGAGCGTCGACGATCTCCTGCTGCCAGCCCGCCAGCACGATCTCCCGCTCGTGCTTCTTCCCGGGCCCGTGCTGGGGGAAGAGGCAGGGCCAGTGTGCGTAGTAGCCGACCACTGACACGTAGCCGTGAGCTTGTACGCGGCTGGAGTTGCCCGCGGGGTTGACTGCACGCACGGCGGCTTCGCAGGCCGTGACGAGCCCCGGCCACGTATCGGCACAGGCGATGCGAAGGTAGTGGCCAGCACGGCGCGGATGGGCGCTGATGCAACCGTCGCCAAGATAGAGGCCCAGCAGGTAGGCGTACGCGGCTTGGTCAGCCGGTGGGCCGGGAGACCGGGGCGCCATGCGGGGCAGCGGTTCGAGGCGGCTCTGCCAGGAGCGGATGGCTGAACGGGAGATGCCTGTTTCCCGGCTCACCGAGTTCAGGCTGCGGCCCTGTTCCAACAGTGAGAGTGCTCGCTTGCGCGTGCCGACGTCGTACATGCGAACAGTCTGTGAAAAGAGATCGGGAGGGCGGACGGCAAAAAGCGGATGTTCACGAGAACGTGGACATCCGCTACCGAATGCTGACCTTGGGATCGAAGGAAAAGTGCCCCGGGTCGGACTCGAACCGACACTGTATGGGTTTTGAATCCATTGCCTGCTGCCAATTGGGCTACCGGGGCCCAGCGAATCAAAGGTTCACGCCGACCCGCTGCCCGACCACCTTACCGCAGCTAGGTACGCTCTTGGGAGCAGTACTTGCCTGCCCTGGAACAAGGAGCACCCCGTGACCGCCCCCGAGTCGCCCCAGCCCGTGGACGCGCCCGACGACGACAAGTCGCACGTACCTCCGCTGACGACCCGTGTCGTCATCGCCGAGGACGAGGCCCTGATCCGTCTCGACCTCAAGGAGATGCTGGAGGAAGAGGGCTACACGGTCGTGGGTGAGGCGGGCGACGGTGAGCGGGCCGTGGAGCTGGCCCGGGAGCACAAGCCGGACCTGGTGATCCTCGATGTGAAGATGCCGAAGCTGGATGGGATCTCGGCGGCGGAGAAGATCGCCGAGGAGAGCATCGCGCCGGTGCTGATGCTGACGGCGTTCTCGCAGCGTGATCTGGTGGAGCGGGCCCGTGACGCGGGTGCGATGGCGTACCTGGTGAAGCCGTTCAGCAAGAGTGACGTGGTGCCGGCGATCGAGATGGCGGTGTCGCGGTTCACGGAGCTGAAGGAGCTGGAGAAGGAGGTCGCTGACCTGAGTCAGCGGCTGGAGACGCGGAAGCTGGTGGACCGGGCGAAGTCGGTGCTGCAGACGGAGTACGGGCTGTCGGAGCCGGCGGCGTTCCGGTGGATCCAGAAGACGTCGATGGACCGGCGGATGTCGATGCAGCAGGTGGCGGAGGCGGTCATCCAGGACGCGGAGGAGAAGAAGGCGTCGAAGGGTTAGTCCGCCGGTTCGGCCTGGTTGGTGGTGCGAGAGGCCCGCGACCCCGTTGGTGGGGTGCGGGCCTCTTCGTGTGCCTGGGGTGGGGCGGGTGGGTCAGTCTTCGCCGAGGTAGGCCTTGCGGACGGATTCGTCGTGGAGGAGGTCCCGTCCGCTGCCGGAGAGGACGATGTTGCCGATTTCCATGACGTGTCCCTGGTCGGCGAGGGAGAGCGCCGCCTGGGCGTTCTGTTCGACGAGCAGGATGGTGGTGCCCTGGGACTTGAGTTCGGCGATGGTGGCCATGATCTTCTGCATCATGATCGGCGAGAGGCCCATGGAGGGTTCGTCGAGCATGAGGAGTTTGGGCTGGGACATGAGGGCCCGGCCCATGGCGAGCATCTGCTGTTCGCCGCCGGAGAGGGTTCCGGCGGCCTGCTTGCGGCGTTCCCCGAGGATGGGGAAGAGGTCGTAGGCGCGCTGGATGTCCTTCTCGATGCC
Organism: Streptomyces sp. NPDC043867; assembly: GCF_056435845.1. Taxonomy (NCBI): domain Bacteria; kingdom Bacillati; phylum Actinomycetota; class Actinomycetes; order Kitasatosporales; family Streptomycetaceae; genus Streptomyces; species Streptomyces sp. NPDC043867. Next base: position 184,874 of record NZ_JBWKDS010000005.1, read on the forward strand.
TGCTTTGTCGTTGCGCAGGAAGGCGCCGAGGCGGAGGTTGTCCTCGATCGACATGCGGGGGAAGATGTGCCGCCCCTCGGGGGAGTGGGCGAGTCCGAGGGAGACGATCTGGTGGGCGGGCGTCTTCTTGAGCGACTTGCCGTTGAACTTGATCTGGCCGCCGGCGGGCTTGAGGAGGCCGGAGAGGGTGCGCAGGGTGGTGGTCTTGCCGGCGCCGTTGGTGCCGATGAGGGTGACGACTTCGCCTGCTTCGACCTTGAACGAGATGCCCTTGACGGCTTCGATCTTGCCGTAGGCGACGCGGAGGTCCTCGACCTCGAGGAGTGCGGTCATCGGTCGTTCTCCTTGGCGGGCGCGGCGTCCGTGGTGGGGTCGGCCTGTGCCTCGGCGGTTTCGACTTCGGTGGCTTCCTCGTTGCCGGGGGCGCCTTCGAAGGGTTCGCCGAGGTAGGCGGCGATGACGCGTTCGTCGCCCTGGACGGTGGCGCTGTCGCCTTCGACGAGCTTTTCGCCCTGGACGAGGACGGCGACGCGGTCGCAGAGGTTGAAGATGAAGCGCATGTCGTGCTCGATGACGAGGACGGCGATGCCGCGGTCGCGGATGGCGAAGACGAGTTCTTCGGTCGTCCGTGTTTCCTGCGGGTTCATGCCGGCGGTGGGCTCGTCGAGGAGGAGCAGGCCGGGTTCGCTGGCCAGGGCGCGGGCGATCTCGAGCTTGCGCTGCTCGCCGTAGGGCAGGTTGCGGGCGAGGTGTTCGGCCTTGGCGTCCAGTCCGACGAACTCGAGGAGTTCCATGGCGTGGGCGCGGGAGGCTGCTTCGGCCTTGTGGAAGCCGGGGCCGCGCAGCAGTGCTGACCAGAGGCCTTCCTTGGTCCGGGTGTGGCGGCCGACGAGCACGTTTTCCAGGACCGTCATGTTGGCGAACAGGCGGATGTTCTGGAAGGTGCGGGCGATGCCGGCTGCGGTGACCTTGAAGGACTTGGGCGGCAGGATGTTGCCCTTGTAGCGGACTTCGCCCTCGGTGGGGATGTAGAGGCCGGTCAGGCAGTTGAAGAAGGTGGTCTTGCCGGCTCCGTTGGGGCCGATGAGGCCGACGATTTCTCCGGCGTTGACGGTGAGGTCGACGTTGCGGACGGCGGTGAGGCCGCCGAAGCGCATGGTGACGCCGCGGGCGTTGAGGACGGGTTCGCCGGGGGTGTGGGCGCCCGGGGTGGTGTCTTTGGTGGTGGTGTCGGTCGTCATGGTGGTCAGGCCCCTGCCTTGCTGAGGACTGCGGGTGCTTCCGCCTCTTCGTGGAATTCGAGCTGGCGCCGCCGGTTGGGGATGAGGCCTTCGGGGCGGAAGCGCATCAGGAGGACCAGCGTGATGCCGAAGGCGAGGAGCTGGTAGTCGCCGAGGAACTGGAGTTTGGCGGGGATGAGGTAGAGGAGGGCGGCGCCGACGAGGGGTCCGCTGATGGTGCCCATGCCGCCGAGGACGACCGCTGCGAGGAGGAAGGCCGAGTTGGGCGGGACGACGTGGGCGAATTGGTACTGCTCGGGGGTCACGGTGTAGGTGACGTGTGCCTGGACGGAGCCGGCGAGGCCGGCGAGGCAGGCGCCGAGGGCGAAGGCGATGAGTTTGACGCGGAAGCCGTTGATGCCCATGGCGAGTGCGGCGGTTTCGTCTTCGCGGATGGCGATCCAGGCGCGGCCGATGCGGGAGTCGCTGCTGCGTCGGAAGACGATGACGACGATGAAGGTGATGAGCAGCATCAGCAGGAAGTAGTTGGCGAATCGCGCGATGGTGAAGCCGCCGAGGCTGTGTTCCTGGCCGAAGTCGAACCCGAAGATGTTGAGGTTCGGGATCGAGGAGATGCCGTTGGAGCCGTTGGTGACGTCGGGGCCGGAGGTGCCGTCCATGTTGAGGACGGTGATGCGGAAGATCTCTCCGAAGCCGAGGGTGACGATGGCGAGGTAGTCGCCGCGGAGGCGGAGGGTGGGGGCGCCGATGATGACGCCGAAGATCATGGCGACGACGGCGCCGGCGATGGCGGAGGCCCAGAAGGGCCAGTGGACGTGGAGGGGGGAGGAGGGGGAGCCGGAGACCAGGGCTGCGGTGTAGGCGCCGACGCCGAGGAAGGCGACGTATCCGAGGTCGAGGAGGCCGGCGAGGCCGACGACGATGTTGAGGCCGAGGGCGACGGTGGCGAAGATCAGGATGTAGACGCCGATGGTCGCGTAGCGGTCGTCGGACTGGGTGAAGGGGAAGGCTGCCGCGGCGACGAAGGCACCGGTCATGGTGATGGTGCGGTGCTTGGTCGTGATGGCCGAGACCCGGGCCACGAGCCCGGTCTTGGCGAGTGCGGCGAAGCCGAAGCCGACGGTGATGAGGAAGCCGACGAAGAGTTCGTCGTATTCGGTGCCGATGCCGTAGGTGAAGATCGTGAGGCCGAGGGCCATGGCCAGGATGATCACGAGGATCTCGGCGTATGCGGGGATGTCGCGGGCGGGGCGGGCGGGGCCGCTCGCGAAGGTGGCTTTGGTGACGGCGCCGGCGTGGCGGGCGTGGTGCAGGAACTGCTCCCACTTGGTGTCTTCGGTGTCGACCGGTTCGGGGGCCGGGCGTTCGAAGGGCAGGGAGAGTGCGCCGAGGAGGGCGATGAGGGTGACGGCGGCGGCTATGTAGCCGCCGGGTTCGAGGTTGACGACTCCGCCGAGGTTGACCGTGATGGCGATGACGGTGAACCAGGCGGTGGTGAAGGTGCCGAGTGCGGCGAGTTTGAGGGCGCCGTCGGCGCCGGCGGGGGTGAGCCAGCCCAGGCCCTTGACGCCGTAGGAGGCGAGGCCGAGGAGGGTGGTGAGGAGGCCGCCGATGAGGACGAGGACCTGGAGGCCGCCCGGGTAGCCGTAGACGGTCAGGTCGCCGGGGAAGGCGGAGGTCCAGGTCCAGGCGAGGAAGGTGGAGACGATGGTGAGGACGCCGCCGCCGGTGGCGAGTGCGCGGCCGGTGGTGGGCGGTATGCCGATGAGGCCCTTGGGGGTGCCGCTGATGGGGGCGGTGGGGGTCTGGGGTGGTGTGGTCTGTGTGGTCATCGGTGTCACGCCCTGTCCGCGACGCGCTCGCCGAGCAGGCCCTGCGGCCTGAGGAGGAGCACGAGGATGAGGAGTACGAACGCCCAGACGTTGGCCCAGGACTGGCCGCCGAGCTGGTCCATGCCGGGGACGTCGGCGATGTAGGCGGTGGCCATGGTTTCGGCGATGCCGAGGACGAGGCCGCCGATCATGGCGCCGTAGATGTTGCCGATGCCGCCGAGGACGGCTGCGGTGAAGGCCTTGAGGCCGAGGATGAAGCCCATGCGGAACTGGACCTGGCCGTACTTGAGGCCGTAGGCGACGGCTCCGACGGCGGCGAAGGCGGCGCCGAGGGCGAAGGCGACCACGATGATGCGGTCGGTGTTGATGCCCATGAGCTTGGCGGTGTCGGGGTCCTGGGCGGTGGCCTGCATGCCGCGTCCGGTGCGGGTCTTCATGACGAAGTAGGCGAGGATCGCCATGCTGATGGGGGCGGCGACGAGGAGGAACACGTCGCCGGTCTGGATGGTGACGCTGCCGATCTCGAAGGGGCCGCCGTCGATCTCGGGGAAGTTGATGGATTCCTTGGCGCCGGGGTACCAGGCCCATACCGCCTGCTGGAGGGCGAGGGAGAGGCCGATGGCGGTGATGAGGGGGGCCAGGCGTGGGGCGGTGCGCAGGGGCCGGTAGGCGAATCGTTCCGCTCCCACGGCGACGACGACTGCGGCGAGGACGGCGCCCAGGAGCATGAGCGGCAGTGCGATCCACATGGTCGTGCCGTCGGGCAGGACGTACAGGTAGACCGTGAGGGCGCCGAAGCCTCCGATCATGAAGATCTCGCCGTGGGCGAAGTTGATGAGCTGGACGATGCCGTAGACCATTGTGTAGCCAATGGCGACGAGCCCGTACATGGATCCCAGTAGCAGGCCGTTGACCAGCTGCTGCGGCAGTTCGTTCACCGCAATGTCCTCCGAGACTTTCGGACGTTCGACGGATGTGACCGGGGGTGACCCGGATGTGAGTCCGCGCGGGGCGCCTGTGGTGCGGCGCCCCGCGCGGCTCATCGGTGGTTCGGGGTGGGTCAGCCGGTGTAGGTGCCGGACTTCACGGCCTTCCAGGCGCCGTTCTCGACGGCGTACACGGTGAGCTGCTTGTTGGTGGCGTCACCGAACTCGTCGAAGGAGACCTTGCCGGTCACACCGTCGAAGGAGACGTTCTGGACGGCGGCGGTGATCTTCGCGCGGGCGTCGGACGGCAGCTTGCCGTCGTTGTCCTCGACGACCTGCTTGACGGCCTGGATGATGGCCCAGGCGGCGTCGTAGGAGTAGCCGCCGTACGCCGCGTACTCCTCCTTGTAGCCGGCCTCCTTGTAGTCGGCGACGAACTCCTTGGCGGAGGGGAGCTCCTCGACCGGGGCGCCGACCGAGGTGGCCAGGTCGCCGGTGCTCTTGGCGCCGCCGAGCTTGATGAAGGTCGGGTCGTAGATGCCGTCGCCGCCGACGAGCGGGACCTTGGCGCCGGACGCCTTGATCTGCTTGCTGAGCGGGCCGGCCTGGGGGTACTCGCCGCCGTAGTAGACGACGTCGGCGCCGGAGTTCTTGACCTTGGTGGCGACCGCGGAGAAGTCCTTGGTGTCGGGGTCGATGTGGTCGGAGCCGACCACCTTGCCGCCGACCTTCTTGAATTCCTCGGTGAAGGTGGCGGCGAGACCGGCGCCGTAGGTCTTCTTGTCGTCGATGACGAAGACCTTCTTCTTCTTGGCGTCGTTGTAGACGTACTGCGCGGCGAACGGGCCCTGGATGGCGTCCGTGGTCGCGGTGCGGAAGTACGACTTGTACGTGCGGACCTTCTTCTTCTGCCAGTCGGCGCCCTGGGTCAGGCCGGGGCCGGTGTTGGCGGGCGAGATCTGGACGAGCTTGGCGTCGTCGAAGACCTTCTGCATGGATTCCGCGACGGAGGAGTTCAGCGGGCCGACGACGCCGTAGACGTTCTTGTCGGCGACGAACTGCGAGGCGTTCTGCTGGCCGGAGGAGGGCTGCGCCTGGTCGTCGAGTGCCTCCACCTTGAAGGTGACTCCGTCGACGAGCTTGTCCTTGTTGGCCGTCTTGGCGGCGAGGTCGACCGAGTTCTTGATACCCAGGCCCAGCGCGGACAGGTCGCCGGTCAGCGGGGCGTCGACTCCGATGGTGACGGTGGTGCCGCCGCCGTTGTCGGAGTCCGAACCGCCGTCGTCGTCGCGCGAACCGCAGGCGGTGAGGGTGAGTGCTCCCGCCGCCAGCGCGGCGGTGATGGCGATGAGCGAACGTTGGCGCACGATCAGTCCTTTCCCTGGCACGGCCCTTCCCCCTGGAAAGACCGAGTCGGTGCGCTGGGCCGAAGTGATTTTCCGGGGCGCGGTGACTGGCCGTGACTCTAGGCGGGTGTGAGGAACATCGAGGAGGGTCTGGCGGAGGCTGTGACGCTCTTGTTATGACACGACGTAATGCAGAGCGGTGCTTCCTGGGCGGTACAGCGGGCTTACGGCGGATTCGCCCTGTCCGCATGGTGAGAACATGCAGGACCTGGCCGGGCTTGTTCAGGCGTCTCGCGTCTTTTGGTGATTACCGAAATTCGTTGCTGCAGGCGACTTGCAGGGCGGCCGAGAGGTGCTGGGCATAGCGTGTGCCGAGGATGAAACTGTGGGCTTGTATTGCGCGCGTATTACGCAGAGTTACGTCCAGGAAAGGCAGTCCGGCGTCCTGCGGAGCTCTCCGGCAGTCCGTGACGTGCAGGGTGACGATGATCCTGCGGCTGGATCCTGCCCTCGTCCGGAACGGGGCGCGCGGTGCCGACGTCAGCGACAGGCCGGCATAGGGCTGCGCCATGCGCGTCACGGTGACCGGGGGGCCGGCAAGGACGCGCACCTCGACGGCGAAGCTGAAGCTCGTGGGGCCAACTCCCCGGGGGGCGGCCGCATCTTCGAGGTAGGTGACGTCCACGGCCTGGGAGGGGTACGGCGGCAACGGCGGGGGCGGTGGGGGTGTCTTGTGCGGCCGGGTGGCGTAGAGGAGTCCGCCGCTCGCGAGCAGGGCGGCGGCCGTGGCCGCGGCGAGCACGGGGCGCCGGTGGCGGGCGTACCGGTGTGCGATGCGGCCACGTGAACGGTCGGGTGGGGAAGGGGAGTTCGGTTCCGGGGCGTCGAATGCCCGCGTGCCCTCGCCCGGTTCGACGGGCCCGATGCCGCTCACTGCCACGGTCCGTTGGCCGGGCCGCCGGTGCGGTACCACGCCGCGCAGCCCTTGCGGGCCTCGCGGTCGATCAACTCATCGGCGGCCGTGGGGCCTTGGCGCTTCCGCTCGGTCCGCGCGGCGTCCACGACGTCCCGCAGGATCTCGTACTGCCCGTTGGACAGGCCCATCGACTGGTAGTCGCCGTAGGTGTTCTCGTCCAGCACCTCGCGCGACCAGTGGGCGACGAGCCGCGTGCACAGGTCCTCGGGGGGTGTGGCCGAGGCGGATGCGGACGTCGTGCTTTCGGTGGCGGTGCCTTCGGAACCGGACTTTCCGCATCCGGTGACCAGGGTGCCGGTCAGCAGCGCCAGCGCCGGCACGAGCCCGAGCGCGACTGCCGCCCGGGGGGTTCCTCCCGTTCCCATGCCCTGACGCTAGGGCCTGTGTGCCGGTTCGAGCCAGGGGTTGCGTACGGAACCGGTCCGGCGGTGGACCCCCGGGAGGGCCGTCAGGTCACGCACCGCGACCGCCGGGCGCGCGCTCGGCGGTCGAAGAGGGCCCGCCGGAGCGGGCCCCGGCGGCTGCGTGACCCGTCCGGTCTCCCCACGGCGTCAGGCCGAGCGCACCCTCTCCGCGTCGCCCGGGTTCACGTCGCGCAGCATGCAGGTCAGCCGCGCACTGCACACGCGCCGTCCGTCCTCGTCGCTGATCACGATCTCGTACGTCGCCGTCGACCGCCCCCGGTGCAGCGGGGTGGCCACGCCGGTGACCAGTCCGGAGCGGGCGCCGCGGTGGTGGGTGCAGTTCAGGTCGACGCCGACGGCGAGCTTGGAGCTGCCGCCGTGGAGCATGGCACCGATGGAGCCGAGGGTCTCGGCGAGGACGGCGGAGGCGCCGCCGTGCAGGAGGCCGTAGGGCTGGGTGTTGCCTTCGACGGGCATGGTGCCCACGACGCGGTCGGCGGAGGCTCCGAGGATCTGCACGCCCATGCGGGTGCCGAGGTGGCCCGCGGAGAAGAGTGCGGGCAGGTCGACGCCGAGGGCGGCGTATTCGTCGATGACCTCTTGCGGGAACTTCACGGTGTGCTGCTCGCCCATGGGGCCGGGCTCCGTTCGTCGTGGATCACTTCGTCGTGGATCGCTGTCGCTGAGCAAACGCTCAGTCGGTCGCCGATTGTTCCAGACGGACGACGACGGACTTGCTCGCCGGGGTGTTGCTGGTGTCGGCGGTCGCGTCCAGCGGGACGAGGACGTTGGTCTCCGGGTAGTACGCGGCGGCGCAGCCCCGGGCGGTCGGGTAGTGCACGACGCGGAAGCCGGGTGCGCGGCGTTCGACGCCGTCCTGCCATTCGCCGACGAGGTCGACGTACGAGCCGTCGGCGACGCCGAGTGCGCGGGCGTCGTCGGGGTTGACGAGGACGACGCGGCGGCCGTTCCTGATGCCGCGGTAGCGGTCGTCGAGGCCGTAGATGGTGGTGTTGTACTGGTCGTGGGAGCGCAGGGTCTGCAGCAGGAGGCGGCCTTCGGGCAGCCGGGGGTGTTCGACGGGGGCGGCGGTGAAGTTGGCTTTGCCGGTGGCGGTGGGGAAGCGGCGTTCGTCGCGCGGGGCGTGGGGGAGGGTGAAGCCGGCGGGGTCGGCGACGCGGGCGTTGAAGTCTTGGAAGCCGGGGATCACGCGGGCGATGCGGTCGCGGATCGTGGCGTAGTCCTTCTCGAACTCCTCCCAGGGTGTCCGGGTGCGGTCGCCGAGGACGCGGCGGGCGAGGCGGCACACGATGGCGGGTTCGGACAGCAGGTGGGGGCCGGCGGGCGCGAGGCGGCCGCGGGACGCGTGCACCATGCCCATGGAGTCCTCGACGGTCACGGACTGCTCGCCGCCGTGCTGGAGGTCGCGTTCGGTGCGGCCGAGGGTGGGCAGGATCAGGGCGCGTGCGCCGGTGACGACGTGGGAGCGGTTCAGTTTCGTCGACACGTGCACGGTCAGGCGGGCGCGGCGCATGGCGGCCTCGGTGACCTCGGTGTCGGGGGACGCGGAGACGAAGTTGCCGCCCATGGCGAAGAAGACCTTCGCCTTGCCGTCGCGCAGGGCGCGGATGGCGCGTACGACGTCGTAGCCGTGTTCGCGGGGCGGGGCGAAGCCGAACTCCTTCTCCAGGGCGTCCAGGAAGGCGGGGGCGGGGCGTTCGAAGATGCCCATGGTGCGGTCGCCCTGGACGTTGGAGTGGCCGCGCACGGGGCAGACGCCCGCGCCGGGGCGGCCGATGTTGCCGCGCAGCAGGAGGAAGTTGACGACCTCGCGGATGGTCGGCACCGCGTGCTTGTGCTGGGTGAGGCCCATGGCCCAGCACACGATGGTGCGGCGGGAGGCGAGGACCATCTCCAGTGCCGTTTCGATCTCGGCGCGGGTGAGGCCGGTCGCGGTGAGGGTGTCGTCCCAGTCGGCGGCGCGGGCGGCCTCGGTGAACTCCTCGTACCCGTGAGTGTGTTCGCGGACGAAGTCCTCGTCCACCGCGCCGTCGGTCTGAAGGATCAGTTTGTTGAGGAGGCGGAACAGGGCCTGGTCGCCGCCGAGGCGGATCTGCAGGAACAGGTCGGTGAGGGCGGCGCCCTTGATCATGCCCTGGGGGGTCTGCGGGTTCTTGAACCGCTCCAGGCCCGCCTCCGGCAGCGGGTTGACCGTGATGATCCGCGCGCCGTTCGCCTTGGCCTTCTCCAGGGCGGACAGCATGCGGGGGTGGTTCGTGCCGGGGTTCTGCCCGGCGACGATGATGAGGTCGGCCTGGTACAGGTCGTCGAGCAGGACGCTGCCCTTGCCGATGCCGATGGTCTCGGTGAGCGCGGAGCCCGAGGACTCGTGGCACATGTTCGAGCAGTCCGGCAGGTTGTTCGTGCCGAGTTCGCGGGCGAACAGCTGGTAGAGGAACGCCGCCTCGTTGCTGGTGCGGCCGGAGGTGTAGAAGATTGCCTCGTCGGGGGAGGCGAGTGCGGTGAGCTCCTCGGCGACGATGTCGAAGGCCCGCTCCCAGGTCACCGGCTCGTAGTGGTCGGCGCCCTCGGCGAGGTGGACGGGGTGGGTGAGGCGGCCCTGCTGTCCCAGCCAGTAGCCGCTGCGGCCGGCGAGGTCGGAGACCGGGTGCGCGGCGAAGAAGTCGGGGGTCACCCGGCGCAGGGTGGCCTCCTCCGCGACCGCCTTCGCTCCGTTCTCGCAGAATTCCGCCGCGTGCCGGTGCTCGGGCTCCGGCCAGGCGCAGCCCGGGCAGTCGAAGCCGTCCTTCTGGTTGACGCGCAGGAGGGTGAGGGCGGTGCGGCGCACTCCCATCTGCTGCTGGGCGATGCGCAGCGTGTGCCCTATGGCGGGCAGTCCGGCCGCCGCGTGCTTCGGCTCGGTGACCTGCGGCGCGTCCTGGACCGGATCACCCTTGGGCGGCTTGCTGGCCATCGCTTCGACCCTTTCGCGTGCACGCGTGTGCGCTGTGTGTCCGGCTCGTCCCGGGGGTCCGCCCCGGAGGCCTGCGGCGGATCCGATCCTCGCACGCGCCCGTGGCGGTGTCCGTGCCCGGGCCCGGGCGGCTCGGGCTGTCAGTGTGGCGTGGCAGGATCGGGGGCGTGGCAGAAACAGCATCGAAGAAGACCGAGCAGACCTCCGGCACGGGCCGTCCGCGGCTGATGCTCATGGACGGGCACTCGCTGGCCTACCGCGCGTTCTTCGCGCTCCCCGCGGAGAATTTCACGACCGCGACGGGCCAGCCGACGAACGCGATCTACGGCTTCGCGTCGATGCTGGCGAACACGCTGCGCGACGAGGCGCCCACGCATTTCGCGGTGGCGTTCGACGTGTCCCGCAAGACGTGGCGCTCCGAGGAGTTCACCGAGTACAAGGCGAACAGGTCGAAGACCCCCGACGAGTTCAAGGGGCAGGTGGAGCTGATCGGTGAGCTGCTCGACGCGATGCACGCCGAGCGGTTCGCGGTGGACGGCTTCGAGGCGGACGACGTCATCGCCACGCTGGCCACGCAGGCCGAGGCCGCGGGCTTCGACGTGCTGATCGTCACCGGCGACCGCGACTCCTTCCAGCTGGTCTCCGAGCACACGACCGTGCTCTATCCGACGAAGGGTGTCTCGGAGCTGACGCGCTTCACCCCGGAGAAGGTCTTCGAGAAGTACGGGCTGACCCCGGCGCAGTATCCGGACTTCGCGGCGCTGCGCGGTGACCCGTCCGACAACCTGCCGGGCATCCCCGGTGTCGGCGAGAAGACCGCCGCGAAGTGGATCAACCAGTTCGGTTCGTTCGCGGAGCTGGTCGAGCGGGCCGAGGAGGTCAAGGGCAAGGCCGGGCAGAATCTGCGCGACCACCTGGAGTCCGTCAAGCTCAACCGCCGGCTCACCGAGCTGGAGCGCAACGTCGAGCTGCCGAAGACGGTCGCCGACCTGGAGCGCGCGCCGTACGACCGCAAGACCGTCGCGCTGGTCCTGGACACCCTGGAGATCAGGAATCCCTCGCTGCGCGAGCGGCTGTTCGCCGTGGACCCGGGGACGGCGGAGGCCGAGGCGGCCCAGCCGGCCGCGCCCGGTGTGGAGCTGGACGGCGCGGTGCTGGGTGCCGGCGAGCTGAAGCCGTGGCTCGCCGAGCACGGTCGGGCCGCCCTCGGCGTTGCCACCGTCGACGCGTGGGCGCTGGGCGCGGGCTCGGTGGCCGAGGTCGCGCTCGCCGCGGCGGACGGGAAGGCCGCCTGGTTCGACCCGTCCCAGCTGGACGAGGCCGACGAGAACGCGTTCTCGCGGTGGCTCGCCGACGCCGCCCGGCCGAAGGTCCTGCACAACGCGAAGGGCGTGATGCGGGTCTTCGCCGAGCACGGCTGGAGCGTCGAGGGCGTGACGATGGACACCGCGCTCGCCGCGTATCTGGTGAAGCCCGGCCGCCGTTCCTTCGCCCTGGACGCGCTGTCCCTGGAGTATCTGAACCGGGAGCTGGCGCCCGCCGCCGCGGCCGACGGCCAGCTCGCCTTCGGTGCCGACGACCAGGCCGAGGCCGAGGCGCTGATGGTGCAGGCCCGCGCGATCCTCGATCTGGGTGTGGCGTTCGGCGAGAAGCTGGAGGAGGTCGGTTCGGCCGACCTGCTGCGGGACATGGAGCTGCCGACCTCCGCGCTGCTGGCCCGCCTGGAGCGGTACGGCATCGCGGCCGACCGGGCGCACCTGGAGGCCATGGAGCAGATGTTCGCGGGCGCCGTGCAGCAGGCGGTGAAGGAGGCGCACGCCTCGGTGGGCCACGAGTTCAACCTCGGCTCGCCCAAGCAGCTCCAGGAGGTCCTCTTCGGTGAGCTGGGCCTGCCGAAGACGAAGAAGACCAAGACGGGCTACACGACGGACGCCGACGCCCTGGCCTGGCTGGCCGCGCAGACCGACCACGAACTGCCGGTGCTCATGCTCCGCCACCGTGAGCAGGCCAAGCTGCGGGTGACGGTCGAGGGCCTGATCAAGACGATCGCCGCGGACGGCCGCATCCACACCACCTTCAACCAGACGGTGGCCGCGACGGGCCGCCTGTCCTCCACCGACCCGAACCTGCAGAACATCCCCGTCCGCACCGACGAGGGCCGCGCGATCCGCCGCGGGTTCGTGGTCGGCGAGGGCTTCGAGTCCCTCATGACCGCGGACTACAGCCAGATCGAGCTGCGCGTGATGGCCCACCTGTCCGAGGACGAGGGGCTCCTCCAGGCGTTCACGTCCGGTGAGGACCTGCACACCACGGTCGCCTCGCAGGTGTTCTCCGTGGAGCGGTCCGCGGTCGACGCGGAGATGCGCCGCAAGATCAAGGCCATGTCGTACGGCCTCGCGTACGGGCTGTCGGCGTTCGGTCTCTCCCAGCAGCTCAACATCGACGCCGGTGAGGCGCGTGCCCTGATGGACACGTACTTCGAGCGCTTCGGCGGCGTCCGGGACTATCTGCGGCGCGCCGTCGACGAGGCCCGCGCCACGGGTTACACGGCGACGCTCTTCGGGCGCCGCCGCTATCTGCCCGACCTCAACAGCGACAACCGCCAGCGTCGCGAGGCGGCCGAGCGGATGGCGCTGAACGCGCCGATCCAGGGCACGGCGGCCGACATCGTGAAGATCGCGATGCTCAACGTGGACCGGGCGCTGCGCGAGGCGGGCCTGAAGTCCCGCATGCTGCTCCAGGTCCACGACGAAATCGTCCTGGAGATCGCCCCCGGCGAGCGTGCGCGGACGGAGGAGCTGGTCCGCCGCGAGATGGCGGGCGCGGTGCGGTTGCGGGCCCCGCTCGACGTGTCCGTCGGCGCGGGCCCCGACTGGGAGTCGGCGGCACACTAGCCCTGGCCGGGCCGGGGTCGGGCGACTTCGGCCCGGGTCCGAGCGGGGCCTTGGCCCACTGTGGTGGGCGGACAGCGGTGGGGGCGCTCGGTGCGGGTTGCCGGGGTCCCGGCGTACGGGTGGCCGTTTCCGGGCGCCGGTACCGGTCGGGGGCCGCTCTGCGTCCACTCGGCTCCGGGTTCCGGCACAGTCGCTCGGCCGGGCTGCCCCCGGCCGGGCCCGTCCATCCGTCCCACCCCGTCCGGGCGGGGGAAGCATGCCTGGGGCAGGCTGGTCCCCGCTCGGTGTCTCCCCCCGGCGGCCCGACGCCCGTACCGTCGGCCCGTGGCCCCGCAGGGCGGAGGTCACCCGGGTGGCCCCCGCGGAGGCGCCCCCCGGCGCGGGGCCCCGTAAGGATGCGGGCATGGGTATACGCCTGCTTCCCCGCCCTCCGGGGAGAGCCACCCCCTTCTCGGCGGCCGCCCGCGCGGCGACGCCGCGCACATCCGCCCCGGTCTTCGCGGCGGGGGCGAGTACCGCCCGGGTACGCGCCCCTCGCCGCAGCCGCCCGCCCCGCGACCCCGCTGCCGGGCTCCACGCGTGCCTGCGCAGGGCGGGGCGGCGGACGCGGCTTCGCGCCCTCTTCCGGACGGCGCACGCGGGCCCCACCTGTGTCGGCGCGGGCCAAAGAAGTCCGGACGCCCCGACGAGCGCCGCCACCGGCCCGACCGGCGCGGCGCTCGTGCGCCGGCTCCGGGAAACGGGCCGTGGCCTCACCCACGGAGCGCGGCCCACGCTGCACGCCGTGCTCACCCGCCCGGACCGGGGCGCCGCCCGCCGGCTGTGGGCCGACCTGAGCCGTACGGTCCGAAGGCACAGGAGGTGCAGGCCTCGCGGCGCCCGCCTGGCCCGCATCGTCGCCCGCGTCGCCACGACGAACGACGCCGAAGCCGCGTGGGCGTGGGCAACGCGAATCCGCCAAGCCGCGTGGGCGTGGGCAACGCGCCTCCGCCAAGTCACGCAGGCGTGGGCAACGCGAATCCGCCAAGCCGCGTGGGCGTGGGCAACGCGAATCCGCCAAGCCGCGTAGGCGTGGGCAACGCGAATCCGCCAAGCCGCGTGGGCGTGGGCAACGCGAGGCCGCGAAGGCGTCAAGCCACGCAGGCGCGGGCAACGCGCATCCGCCAAGTCACGCAGGCGTGGGCAACGCGCGCACTCCGCAGCCGCCGGGCCAAGCCCGCCCGCCCCGGGAAGAGGCGCCCCCGGCAGGTCCGCTCAGCGTGCCCTCTCGCGGCTGGGCCCCGCCGGTGTCCCGGCCGGCCGGGGCGGGGCCGGGCGGCACAGTCTGGTGCCGGTGCCGTACAGGAGCAGGCCGAGCACGAGTCCGGCGCCCGCTCCGAAGCACACGGTCGGGACGAGTTCCCAGAGCTTCGCGTCCGACCCCCAGTACGCCCACCAGCGCGAGGCCCGCTGCACCGCGCCCACGAGGGCACAGCCCGCCAGGAGCGCGCCCGCCACCCACCGGTCCGCCCGGGACAGGAGGGGTACGCCCACCGGCTCGCCCGGGGAGGCCCGCCGGAGTGCGGCCACGAGGAAGAACACGATCACGACGGCCGCCACCGCCGAACCCCCGTACTGCAGGTACCAGTAGAGCGGGGAACCGGCGATCTCCCGGCCCAGGACGGGGAACAGCCGCATCCCCCACCGGTCGAGGTGCGTGAACGCGTCCCAGACGACGTGGGTGAGCGCGCCGAGCACGGCGGAGACGTACCACCACAGCGCCGGCGAGAGGCCGGGACGCGCATGCGGCGCCCCGCAGCGCAGCAGGGCCGCCGGGCGCCCCTGCCGGGCCCGCGGCAGCAGGGCCACCAGTGGTTCGCGCAGGACGAGCCACAGGCCGACGAGCGCCCAGGCGATGAGGACGTCGACGGTGAGGACACCGGTGAAGGAGTGGGTGAAGCCGCCGAACTCCATCGCACCCGGCAGCGCGCTCGCCGCGTAGTAGGTCATGTCGGGAGCGAACGACCCGGCGACGAGGACGGCCGGTACGAGCCGGCCGCGGCCGGTCCCGTCGCCGCGTACGGCGGGCAGCACGGCCGCCGCATGGCTGAGAGTGAAAGGCACGTCGTCCCCCTGCGCCGGGCGTCGGGCGCGTGGTGCGGCCCCTGGCGATCACTCACGCCAGTATGAGGGGTCCATGAGAATGTCCCGGGGGATCCGCCCCCGACGGGCCCGCGGGCAGCGGGTATATGGCCAACCGGTGAAAACCGGGCGTGAACGGGTGCCCGGGCGGCGGAAGTTGTCGTAGGGTCACCTGCGTCACGTGCTGGGGAGCACGGCAGGACGAGGAGAGCGCGCGGAGCGCGAGGGTCGGCCACGGGAGGGGTTCACTCAATGGCGGCGCATTTCGGCAGGCTGCGCAAGGGAGCGGCGACGACCGCCGTGGCGGCGGTCGCGGTAGCGGCACTGTCCGCGTCCCAGGCACCGGGAGTGACCGCCGACGACCCCGGCAGACAGACCGCGGGCTCCGACTCCTCGGCCGACGGCACGGGCGGCGGCACGGCGACCGGCAACTCGCCCTACTACACCGACCTCCCGCCGCTCAACAGCCCCACGGCCACACCCGCCCCGGGCGGGGCCGGCGGGACGGGGGCGGACGCGGAGTCCGACATCCCCGCGACGGTCCTCGACGCCTACAAGCAGGCCGAGGCCTCACTGCGCGAGTCCAAGCCGGGCTGCAACCTGCCCTGGCAACTCCTCGCCGCCATCGGCAAGGTGGAGTCCGGTCACGCCCGCGGCGGCCGGGTCGACGCCGACGGCACCACGTACCGGCCGATCCTCGGCCCGGTCCTGAACGGCCAGGGCTTCGCGGACATCTCCGACACCGACAACGGCGCGTACGACAGCGACACCCGGCACGACCGCGCGGTCGGCCCGATGCAGTTCATTCCGTCCACCTGGGAGTGGGCGGGCCGCGACGGCAACGGCGACGGCGCGAAGAACCCGAACAACATCTACGACGCGGCGCTGGCCGCCGGCCACTACCTGTGCCGGTTCGACCACGACATGTCGGTCCAGTCGGAGATGAACGCCTCGATCCTCAGCTACAACAACTCGACGGCGTACCTCAACACCGTCCTGTCGTGGCTGGACTCCTACCGCAGGGGCACCCACCAGGTGCCGGACGGCACGGGCAGCATCCCCTCGCACCGGAGCGACACCCCCGCCGTCACGGTCCCCGGCCCGACACCCCCGGTCACCCGCACGCCGGCCCCGGAACCGAGCGAGCCCGGCGACAAGGACCCGTCGGGCCCCGCCACGCCGCCGTCCACGCCCGGCACGCCGAGCACACCGCCGAGCAAGCCGCCGACCACGCCACCCACCACGCCGCAGCCCACGCCCACCGACACGGTGCACCACCTCGAGGACGCGGGCACCGGCAAGCTCACCGCGACGGCGGGCGACACCTTCGCCCGGAAGATCACCACGCGGGCCGAGACGAAGCCGGGCAGGGCGGTGGCGAAGGTACGGGTGCGGTTCACCGTCGTCGGCGACACGGACGCCGTCTTCACCGGCGGTGAGAGCGTCGCCACCGTCACGACCGACAGCGCCGGCAAGGCCACCGCGCCCGCGCTCGTGGCCGGCGAGAAGACGGGCGACTTCACGGTCCGTACCACCGTGGTGGGCCGTTCGGTGCCCGCCCTCGACTACACGGCGACCGTCACCGCCCGCCAGGCCGACGCCCTCGCCCGCACCGGTGACACCGCGCCGATCTGCACGCCCGGCGGCGAGTTCGCGGACCAGATCGAGGCGAAGGCCACCTACAAGGGCGTCGTCGCCGGCGGTGTCGCGGCCACCGCGACGCTCGTCAAGTCGGCCGAGGACGCCACGGCCAACGACAAGGGCCCCTACTTCAAGGGCGCGGACGGCAAGCCCGTGCGCACCCTCACGGACCTCAGGACGGACGCCGCCGGTCTGCTCAAGCTGCCGAAGCTGTACGCGGACGACGCCGTCGGCACGTACCTGCTCCGTGTCACCACCACGGGCGGCGCGACGCTGACCGTGGAGCTGAAGGTGGCCGCCGCCGCTTCCTGAATCCCCGCCCGTTCGCACGGCGCCCCTCCGGCTCTCCCGCGGAGGGGCGCCGTCGTCCGTGCGCGACGTGTTCTCATCTGGCTCCGCCGTTGCTACGGTGCCCGACCTGACGATGTATCAGTTCCTGGTTCCGTGTTCCGTGTTCCGTGTTCCGTGTTCCGTGCTCCGTTCCTGGTTCCTGTACCGGTTCAGGTTGTCCATCAGCCGGGAGGCCCCCATGCGTGCCCTGATCGCCGCCGTGACCGGCCTGGCCGCCGCGCTCGTCCTGGTGTTCACGATCACGGCCCTGGGCTCGCAGTCCGGCACGACCTCGCCCGAACCGCTGCTCACCACCGTCCCCGAGCACCCGTAGACGTTCCCCGACGCACAGGGAGGGCCGCCGAGATGCGACGCAAGGCCAGCCTCGTCCTGCTCGCCCTCGCCGTGTTCTGCGCGGCGGTGTCCCCCCTGCTCCGGTGGTACGCCTACCCGCGACTGGCCAAGGTCCCCGCCGGCCAGTACCAGGACATGGTGCTCGAGGCGAGGAACGCGACCCTGCTCGACTACGGCACGATGAAGGCCGAGAAGGTCCCCCGGGTGACCGTCGTGCAGACCCTCAAGGGCAATGTGGAGGCGTCCGAGGCGATCGAGCGGTCCGCGGGCCGCGACGTCGTCGTCTGGGACTCCCTGTCCTACGTGGAGGGCCCCGACGGCACGATGGTCTCCAAACTGCCGGAGCGCTACATCTTCGACGCGCACAGCCAGGAACCCGTCCACGCCACGGGCGAGTCCGTCGACGGCGACCCCGTCGAACGGGACGGCATCGAGTTCAAGTGGCCCTTCCGCACGGAGAAGCGGGACTACGAGTACTTCGACGCGCAGACCCGCACCACGGCCCCCATCCACTACAAGGGCACCCAGGACTTCCGGGGCGTCGAGGTCTACTGCTTCGAGCAGACCGTCCCCTGGACCGAGGTCCCCTTCCCCAAGATCATGCCGGTCGAGGGCGTCACCGCGGAGTCGGTCGCCCGGACCGGCACCACCCGCTGGTACACCACGGTCCGCAGGTTCTGGGTCGAACCGGTCACCGGCGCGCCCGTGTACGGCGAGGAGATCCACCGGGAGGAACTGCGCGGCGGCACCCTGCTGGACGGCCGCGACAAGGTGACCGCCTTCTCCGGGCACGTCAAGATGCGCGAGGACTACATCGACTCGACGGTGTCCCTCGTCAAGTCGAACCGCACGATGATCCTGCTGATGACCACGTACCTCCCCTGGGGCCTCCTCGTCCTCGGCGTCGGCCTGCTCTCGCTGTCCCTGTACCTGGAGGCCCGCGGCCGCCGACCGGACGACCCGGCGCCCGCCGGCCGGCCGGAACCGGAGGCCGTCACCGCCTGAGCCGGGCGTTCGTGTACCGGGTCGGCGCGGCGGCGGCCGGGTCCTCGGGCCACGGATGCTTCGGGTACCGCCCGCGCAGATCGGCCCGCACCGCCCGGTACCCGTCCCGCCAGAACGACGCCAGGTCGGCCGTGACCGCGGCGGGCCGCCCGGCGGGCGAGAGCAGATGCACGAGCACGGGCACGCCCGCCACCGCCGGTGACTCCTGCAGCCCGAACATCTCCTGGAGCTTCACCGCCAGGACCGGCCGCTCCGGATCGCCGTAGTCCACGCGGACCCTGGAACCACTCGGAACCTCGATGCGCTCGGGCGCCAGCTCGTCCAGCCGCGCGGCCTGCCCCGACGCCCACGGCAGCAGACGCGTCAGCGCCTGCCCGGCGTCGATCCGGCCGAGATCGGCCCGCCGCCGGGCCCGGCCCAGCTCGGGCTCCAGCCACTCGTCCACGCGCGCGTGCAGCGCGTCGTCACCGACGTCCGGCCAGGGATCGCCCAGGTGCAGCCGCAGGAAGGCGAGCCGCTGCCGCAGCGCCTCCGCGTCGCGCGTCCACCGCAGCAGCCCGAGCCCCTCCTCGCGCAGCCCTCGCACCAGCGCCTCCCGTACGAGCGTGGGATCGGCGTCCCTGAGCGGCCGGACCGTGAGCTCCACAGCCCCGAGCCGCTCGACCCGCCTCGCCACGACGTCGCCGTCGGCCCAGCCGACCTCGTCGCCCTCGGCGTGCAGGGTGCCGGCGGCCCGCCGCGCGGTTTCCTCGTCGACGGCCGCGCCGAGCCGCACGCGCGCGTGCCCCGCCCCCACCGGGCGGTCGGCCACGGCGACGGCCAGCCAGGGCGCGCCCCCAAGCGCCGAGCCGTCCGCGGCCTCGGCCCGCGTCCCGGACACCATGAGATACGAGCCGCCCTGCGCCCGCGCGACCCGCTCGGGAAACGCGAGCGCGGCGACCAGCCCGGCGACCCGGTCGTCCCCGCCCGGCCCCCGGCCGCCCGCCTCGACACCGCCCGGCCCGGCGGCTGTGCCTGCGCCGTTCCGCCCGGCCCGGTCGTCCCGGCGGCCCGGCCGGTCCTCTTCGCCGGTGCCGACCGCGACACCGCCCACCCGGGCGGCCGTGCCCGAGCGGTTCCGCCCGGCCGGGGTGCCGGGGGAGGCCGTCCGGCCGTCTCCGTCTGTGCCGCCGACCGTGCCACCGCCCACCCGGGCGGCCGTGCCCGAGCGGTTCCGCCCGGCCGGGGTGCCGGGGGAGGCCGTCCGGCCGTCTCCGTCTGTGCCGCCGATCGTGCCACCGCCCATCCCGGCGGCCGTGCCCGAGCCGTTCCGCCCGGCCCGGGTGCCTTCTCCGGTGCCGTCCGCACCGGCGGCCGGGCCCGTGTCACCGCCGGTGGCCCGGCGGCCGTCCGCCCGGGCGGCGCCTGCGGCCGAAGCATCCGCCCCGGTACCCCCCTCCACCCTGTCGCCGCCCGGGGTGAACGCCCGCCGCAGGCGCCGGGCCTCCGTGCGCCAGCGGGACGCGTACGCGTCGCCTCCGCGGCGGGCGGACCGCCACGCCGCGGCCAGGTCGTCGCCGTACTCCCGCGGCGGCTCCTCGCTCAGCAGGGCGACCACCTCGGCGGCCCGCTCGGCGCCCACCTCGGGTGCCGCGTCCAGCAGGGCCCGCGCGAGCCGCGGATGCAGCCCGAGCCGGGACATCCGCACCCCCCGCTCCGTCGCCCGGCCCGCCGCGTCAACCGCGCCGACGGCCTCCAGGACGGTCCGCGCCGCCGCCATCGCCCCGGCCGGCGGCGGGTCCAGCAGCGCGAGGCCGGACGCGTCCGGGTCGCCCCAGCAGGCCGCCTGCAGGGCGAACGCCGTCAGGTCGGCCACCTTGATCTCGGGCGCCGGGAAACGGGGGAGCCGCACGTCCTCCGCCTCCGTCCAGCACCGGTAGACCACGCCCGGCGCCTCCCGCCCGGCACGCCCCGCCCGCTGCCGCCCCGCCGCCTGCGAGGCCCGTACGGTCGCCAGCGCGCTCAGCCCGCGCGCGTGGTCCACCCGCGGCTCCCGGGCCAGCCCGGAGTCGACGACCACCCGCACCCCGGGGACCGTCAGCGACGACTCGGCCACCGAGGTGGCGAGGACCACCCGGCGCCGTGCACCGGCGGACAGCACCGCGTCCTGCACGGCCGCCGGAGCCCGCCCGTGCACCTGGAGCACCTCGGCCCCGCCCGGATTCCCCAGCTGTCCCGCGACCCGCGCGATCTCGCCCACCCCGGGCAGGAAACACAACACGTCCCCCGCGTGCTCGGCCAGCGCCCGCCGCACCACCGCCGCGACATGCGCCAGCTGCGCCGGGTCCACGCGCATCCCGTGCGGCGGCCGGACCGGCCGGGCGGGCGGCGCCCACACCACGTCCACCGGGTAGGAGACGCCCGCCGCCTCGACCACCGGCGCCCCGCCGAGCAGTCGCGCCCAGCCCGCCGCGTCGGTCGTCGCGGACGCGGCCACCAGCCGCAGCTCAGGACGGAGCGCGGCCCGCACGTCCAGCAGGAAGGCGGCGACGGTGTCGGCGTCCAGATGCCGCTCGTGGCACTCGTCCAGCACCACCACGTCGACGCCGGCCAGTTCCTGGTCGCGCTGGAGCCGTTGCAGCAGCACCCCGGTCGTGACGACCTCCACGCGTGTGTGCCGCCCCACCACCCGCTCCCCGCGCACGGTGTACCCGACGCTCTCGCCGGCCTTCTCCCCGAGCAGCCACGCCATCCGGCGCGCGGCGGCCCGGGCGGCGATGCGCCGCGGCTCGGCGACGACGACCCGGCGGGCCGGCCCCGCACCGGTCAGACCGGCGAGGACCAGCGGTACGAGCGTGGTCTTGCCGGTCCCCGGCGGCGCGCACAGCACCGCGGCCCCGTGTTCCTCCAGGGCGGCGCGCAGCGCGGGCACGGCGGAGCGGACGGGCAGCCGGTCGAGGGCGTCGGTACGGTTCACGCCCCCAGTCTCGTACGAGCGCTCACGTGCCCCCCACGCGCGTGCGGCGCAGGCGTCAGTCGCGCTCGCACACGAAGATCGCGGTCCCCGGGATCAGTTTGCCGCGCAGCGGGGACCAGCCGCCCCACACCTGGGTGTTCCAGGCGGGCCACTCCGGCTCCACGAGGTCGAGCAGACGGAAGCCGCCGGCCACGACGTCGCGCACCCGGTCGCCGACGGTCCGGTGGTGCTCGACGTACACGGCGCGCCCCTCGTCGTCCTGCTCCACGTAGGGAGTGCGGTCGAAGTAGGAGGCGGTGACGCTCAGGCCCTCCGGGCCCGGCTCGTCGGGGAAGGCCCAGCGGACCGGGTGCGTCACGGAGAAGACGAAGCGGCCGCGGGGACGCAGCACCCGGTGCACCTCGCGCAGCACGCGGACCGGGTCGGCGACGAACGGCAGCGCGCCGTACGCCGAGCACGCCAGGTCGAAGGAGCCGTCCGCGAACGGGAGCGCACCCGCGTCGCCCTCCACGAGCGGCACGCCGCCACCGATGCGCAGCGCGTGCTGGAGCTGGCGGTGGGAGAGGTCCAGGGCGACCGGACGGGCTCCCTGGGCGGCCAGCCAGCGCGAGCACTGGGCGGCGCCGGCGCCGATCTCCAGGACGTCCTTGCCCTTCAGTTCCTCCGGCGGGCCGAGCAGCTCGGCCTCGACCTCGTCCAGGCCCTCGGGGCACCAGACGAAACGGTCGTCGCCGAGGAACGTGCCGTGCTCGACCTGGTAGTCGTCCGCGTTCCGGTCCCACCAGCCCCGGTTTGCCCGGGTGCTCTCCGTGACGTCGGCGGCACGGCGGGTGGCTTCCGGCTCGAACGGTTCGTGCTCTTGGATGATCGGCTCCCTCGTACTAGTCTGCGGGCACTTCGGTGCAGGGGGTCCCGGGCGTGTCAGCGCGGAGGCTTCGAGGGCCCGCACGGCCTCCAGGGACACGTCTTGTGCCGGGTATGGGGCGTTCCGCCCCGGGTGTGGGCCTTCGCGCATTGACCCTGCCCCGCGGCCCCCGTATGCTACAAGTTGCGCTGCGGGCCTGCGCTCCTCAGACGTAGCAGGCTGCGCTCGCATCTGTTGTATGTCCCCTCGGTTGTCGAGGCGCCAACGGACTGTCCCTCACCGGACATCACCGGTTCTGGCGCTTCCTTGGCTGTCCGGCTTCTTCAGAGCGAAACGGGCTCCCGGCGTAAGCAGTACCTACGACTCTCTGTCCGTACCGGAGCCCTTTCCCACATGACGAGCAGCACCGAGACCACCTCTACCACGCCGCAGGTAGCGGTCAACGACATCGGTAACGAGGAAGCCTTCCTCGCCGCGATCGACGAGACGATCAAGTACTTCAACGACGGCGACATCGTCGACGGCGTCATCGTGAAGGTCGACCGGGACGAGGTCCTGCTCGACATCGGTTACAAGACCGAAGGTGTCATCCCGAGCCGCGAGCTCTCGATCAAGCACGACGTCGACCCGAACGAGGTCGTCAAGGTCGGCGACGAGATCGAGGCCCTTGTCCTTCAGAAGGAGGACAAGGAAGGCCGCCTGATCCTCTCGAAGAAGCGCGCCCAGTACGAGCGTGCCTGGGGCACCATCGAGAAGATCAAGGAAGAGGACGGCATCGTCACCGGCACCGTCATCGAGGTGGTCAAGGGTGGTCTCATCCTCGACATCGGCCTCCGTGGCTTCCTGCCGGCCTCCCTCGTCGAGATGCGCCGTGTCCGCGACCTCCAGCCCTACGTGGGCAAGGAGCTCGAGGCGAAGATCATCGAGCTGGACAAGAACCGCAACAACGTGGTCCTGTCCCGCCGCGCCTGGCTCGAGCAGACCCAGTCCGAGGTGCGCCAGACGTTCCTCACGACCCTGCAGAAGGGTCAGGTCCGCTCCGGCGTCGTCTCCTCGATCGTCAACTTCGGTGCGTTCGTGGACCTCGGTGGCGTCGACGGTCTGGTTCACGTCTCCGAGCTGTCCTGGAAGCACATCGACCACCCCTCCGAGGTTGTCGAGGTCGGCCAGGAAGTCACCGTCGAGGTCCTCGACGTCGACATGGACCGCGAGCGTGTCTCCCTGTCGCTGAAGGCGACGCAGGAGGACCCGTGGCAGCAGTTCGCCCG
Source organism: Streptomyces sp. NPDC043867 (assembly GCF_056435845.1). Taxonomy (NCBI): domain Bacteria; kingdom Bacillati; phylum Actinomycetota; class Actinomycetes; order Kitasatosporales; family Streptomycetaceae; genus Streptomyces; species Streptomyces sp. NPDC043867. The sequence continues at coordinate 208,007 of NZ_JBWKDS010000005.1, forward strand.
TACGCACCAGATCGGGCAGGTTGTCCCCGGTAAGGTCACGAAGCTCGTTCCGTTCGGTGCGTTCGTGCGCGTCGACGAGGGCATCGAGGGCCTGGTCCACATCTCCGAGCTGGCCGAGCGCCACGTGGAGATCCCGGAGCAGGTCGTCCAGGTCAACGACGAGATCTTCGTCAAGGTCATCGACATCGACCTCGAGCGCCGCCGCATCAGCCTCTCGCTGAAGCAGGCGAACGAGTCCTTCGGTTCCGACCCGGCCTCGGTCGAGTTCGACCCGACGCTGTACGGCATGGCCGCGTCGTACGACGACCAGGGGAACTACATCTACCCCGAGGGCTTCGACCCCGAGACCAACGACTGGCTCGAGGGCTACGAGACCCAGCGCGAGGCGTGGGAGGGCCAGTACGCCGAGGCGCAGCAGCGCTTCGAGCAGCACCAGGCCCAGGTCATCAAGTCCCGCGAGGCCGACGCTCAGGCCGAGGCCGAGGGTGTCACCACCCCGGGTGCGGCTCCGGCCGCCTCCGGTGGCGGCGGCGGCGGTTCGTACTCCTCGGAGTCGGACGACAACTCCGGCGCCCTGGCGTCGGACGAGGCGCTGGCGGCCCTGCGCGAGAAGCTGGCCGGCGGCCAGAGCTGATCGCTCACCGCTAGTCACTGACCGACCACTGCGGGCCCGCTCCCTCCGGGGAGCGGGCCCGCAGTGCGTTCTCCGCGGCCCACGCGTCCACGCCCGTCGCCCATGACCCTCCCGCGACGGAGCGAAGAGCCGTGCCCCGTCGGCCTGTTCGGCGGGCGCGGTGCCCCGTGGCGGGAATGCCCGCGCTCCGCACCACGTTGTCCAGGGGGAACACGAGGAGGAGCGGTCACAGTGCTTGATCCGCAGGGTTTGTACGCATGGGAGCCGAAGGGCCTGGCCGTAGTCGACATGGCGCTCGCCCAGGAGTCGGCCGGCCTTGTCATGCTCTACCACTTCGACGGATACATCGACGCGGGCGAGACCGGCGACCAGATCGTCGACCGGCTGCTCGACTCGCTGCCCCACCAGGTCGTGGCCCGTTTCGACCACGACCGGCTCGTGGACTACCGGGCCCGCCGCCCGCTGCTGACGTTCAAGCGCGACCGCTGGAGCGACTACGAGGAGCCCACGCTGGAGGTGCGGCTCGTCCAGGACGCCACCGGAGCCCCCTTCCTGCTGCTGTCCGGCCCGGAGCCGGACGTCGAGTGGGAGCGCTTCGCCGCCGCCGTGCGGCAGATCGTGGAGCGGCTCGGCGTCCGGCTGTCCGTGAACTTCCACGGCATCCCCATGGGCGTCCCGCACACCCGCCCGGTGGGCCTCACCCCGCACGGCAACCGCACCGAGCTGGTGCCCGGCCACCGCAGCCCCTTCGAGGAGGCGCAGGTCCCCGGCAGTGCCGAGTCCCTGATCGAGTTCCGCCTCATGGAGGCCGGCCACGACGTCCTGGGCGTCGCCGCGCACGTGCCGCACTACATCGCCCGCTCGCCGTACCCGGACGCCGCGCTGACGGTCCTGGAGGCGATCACCGCGGGCACCGGCCTGGTGCTGCCCGGCATCGCGCACGGCCTGCGCACCGAGGCGCACCGTACGCAGACGGAGATCGACCGGCAGATCCAGGAGGGCGACGAGGAACTGGTCGCCCTCGTCCAGGGCCTGGAGCACCAGTACGACGCCTCGGCGGGCGCCGAGAGCCGCGGCAACATGCTCGCGGAGCCCGTCGAGATCCCGTCCGCGGACGAGATCGGCCTCGAGTTCGAGCGCTTCCTGGCCGAGCGGGAGGGCGACGGCTGAACCCCCGGGGCCCCGCCCGGCGCGGCCGGCGGCAGGCCCTAAGCTTCCGGTCATGCTGAAGGTGGGCCTGACCGGCGGTATCGGCGCCGGCAAGAGCGAGGTGTCACGGCTGCTCGTGGAGCACGGCGCCGTGCTGATCGACGCGGACAGGATCGCGCGGGAGGTCGTCGCGCCGGGAACGCCGGGGCTCGCCGCCGTCGTCGACGCCTTCGGCGAAGACGTGCTCGCGGCCGACGGCGGCCTGGACCGGCCCGGACTGGGCTCGATCGTCTTCGCCGACCCGGAGAAGCTCGCCGTCCTGAACGCGATCATGCACCCCCTGGTCGGTGCCCGCTCCCGGGACCTGGAGACGGCCGCCCCCGCGGACGCCGTCGTGGTGCACGACGTCCCGCTGCTCGCGGAGAACGGCCTCGCGCCGCTCTACGACCTCGTGGTGGTGGTGGACGCCCGTCCCGGCACCCAGCTCGACCGGCTCGTACGGCTGCGCGGCATGAGCGAACAGGACGCGCGCGCCCGGATGGCCGCCCAGGCCACCCGCGAGGAGCGCCTGGAGATCGCGGACATCGTCATCGACAACGACGTGCCGCTCGACCAGTTGCGACGCCGGGTCGGCGAGGTGTGGGCGGACCTCGAACACCGGGCGAACGCGGCAAGGGGATAGCCGGGCGCCCCCGCCGTCGGAACCGCGCGGCCGACCCGCCCCAGGAATAGCGGCCCCGGGCCGGGGCGTTGGACCGTTCCAGTGAGGGAAGGACTCAGCCGTGCCCGACACCAGCGGTTCCACCGGACGTACTCCGGAGACACACGTCATCGACTTCCGCGCCGCCGAGCAGCTGCTCGCCGCCCGCGATCCGCGGGGCGCGGTGAAGCTGCTCGACTCGGTCATCGCCGCCCACCCGGAGAACACGGCCGCCCGGCTGCTGCGTGCGCGTGCCTTCTTCGCCGCCGCCCAACTGCGGCCCGCCGAGCTGGAGTTCACCATCGTCCTGGAGCGTGAGCCGGACAACGCGTTCGCGCACTTCGCGCTCGCCCGCACCTACGAGCGCCAGCGGCGCCCGGACCAGGCCAAGCGGCACTTCAGGCTCGCGGCGGCCCTCGACCCGAATCCGCAGTACCTGGAAGCGGCCCGCTTCGACTCCTGAGCGCCCACCCCGTGTCCCAGGTCTCGCGAGGGGCCGCCGGAGCTAGCGGGGACGGTGCTCCGGAGGAGGGTACGGCGGCACGTCGGGGCCCGGCTGGTAGTGGGGGCCCTGCCGGATGTGCCGCAGGATCATGATCATGTCGACGGTGGTGATCAGCCACAGCGCGCCGCAGGCGGCCGCCCATCCGGGCCGTCCGGCGAACGCGAACCCCACCACCCCGCCGATCGCCCAGACCAGCCCCCACAGGCTCAGCCAGAAGCGCAGCCGCAGAGCACTGCGTGCTGTCCTCGGCTCACTGCCTGTGCGCATCGCCATCACCGCTCCCACGGAAAAACGTACTCCGCGCGGTGCACGTCCACCACGGGACGGCGGCCGGGAACCCCGGGGAGGGCGACGGTCCTGCCGGAGGGGCCGTAGTGGTGTCGCGAACCCGGCGGAGCCGGCACCCGCAAATGCCGTTCCGCAGCGATGAGTTCCGGGCGGACGGCCGGTCTACCTCCACGACAGCAGCCCACACCGCTTCGCAGGAGACCCACATGTCCGAGACCACCGCCTCCGTCGCCGGCGCCCCCTCCGTCACCCCCGCCGCCGCCCGTACCGGCCGCAGCCGCCGTGCCGAGATCTCCCTGAGGGCGCTGCAGACCGTGCTCGGCCTCTTCTTCGTCCTGGCGAGCGCGCTGCCCAAGCTGATCGCGCACCCGTCGGCCGTCGAGGGCTTCGACAAGCTCGGCTGGGGAAGCACGGGGATGTACATCATCGGCGCGCTCGAACTCGCCGGAGGCATCGCGCTGTTGATTCCGCTGCTGTCGTCGGTGGCGGCGGTGTCCCTCAGCGCGTTGATGGTCGGTGCCTTCATCGTGAACGTCACAGCCATCCACGGCCCCTACCCCGCGACCCCGCTCATCCTGATCCTGCCGCTCGCGCTGATCGCCTGGGCGCGCCGCAGCCACAACGCCGACCTGGTACGGGTGGTGCGGCGGCACGCGTGAGGGCCGCAGGAGGCGGGGGCTTTCCCCGGCTGTACGTCGTCGAGGGCTCCCCGTTCGTGCCGGGGAGCCCTCGTCGGTGTGCACGGGCGACGCGCCGGACGGACCCGCCGCTCAGCCGCCGTCCGCGTCCCCGTCCGGCCGGACGAGACCGCGCAGACGGTCCATCTCACGCCGGTCCCGCTTGGTCGGGCGGCCCGCTCCGCGGTCGCGGATGCCCGCAGGGGCGACGGCCTCGCGCGGCGGGGGCGGCGGACTGTTGTCCACGTAGCACTCGGCGGCGACGGGCGGCCCGACCCGCTTGCGGATCACGCGCTTCACGACGACGACCCGCTCCCGGCCGGCGTGACGCAGGCGGACCTCATCGCCCACGCGCACCGCGTAGGCGGGTTTCACGCGCTCGCCGTTGACACGGACGTGGCCGCCGCGGCAGGCGGTGGCGCCCATGGACCGGGTCTTCACGAGCCGCACCGACCAGATCCAGCTGTCGACCCGCACGCTCTCGCCGGTCCGCGGCCCGGCCGCGCGGGCGGCAGCCGCCGGGTCGTCGGAGCCGTGCGCACCGTCCGTACCCCGCTCGTCCTCGTCAGCACCCTCAGAAGCCATGCCCCGACCTTAGCCCCGGCCGTGCGGGAGCCGGACGCCTTTTCCGTGCCGTCGCTCTCCGGCCCTTCCCGGCCGGACCCGTGGGGAGACCGGCCACGACCCGGTCGTACGGTGGGGGGATGGACAGCAGCCTGGCCGGACTGGACGCCCGCATCACCGGATGCCGGGCCTGTCCGCGCCTGGTCGACTGGCGCGAGGAGGTGGCCCGTACCAAGCGCGCCGCCTTCGCGGACTGGACGTACTGGGGGCGCCCCGTCCCCGGCTTCGGACCGCCCGACGCCGCGCTGCTCATCGTCGGACTGGCGCCCGCCGCCCACGGGGCGAACCGGACGGGCCGGATGTTCACCGGCGACCGGTCCGGCGACGTGCTGTACGCGGCCCTGCACGAGGTGGGACTCGCGTCTCGGGGGACCGCGGTGAGCGCCGACGACGGACTCGCCCTGCACGGCGTGCGGATCACCTCGCCCGTGCACTGCGCCCCGCCCGCGAACAAGCCGACGCCCGAGGAACGCGACACCTGCCGACCCTGGCTGCTCAGCGAACTGCGGCTGCTTAGGCCCTCCCTGCGGGCGGTGGTGGTGCTCGGAGCGTTCGGCTGGCAGGCCGCGCTGCCCGCCTTCGCGGAAGCGGGGTGGACGGTTCCCAGGCCGCGCCCCGTCTTCCGGCACGGCGCCCGGGTCACCCTGGACGGCGCGGCGGGCCCCCTCGACCTCTTCGGCTGCTTCCACGTCAGCCAGCGCAACACCTTCACCGGGCGTCTGACCCCGCTCATGCTGCGGGACGTCCTGCGTACGGCGGCCCGGCGAGCGGGGCTGCCGACGACGCCGGAGCCCCCGTAGGCCGACGGCGCGGGGCACGACGCGGGCACGGTGGACGTGCTGGTCGCGGCCACGGACAGGTACGCGGCGACCGGCTGACGGCGGCCGCCGCGCCCGGGGTGCCCCCCCCCGCCCGCGCTCCGCATCCCCGCCCGTCCGTCTGCGGTACGCGGGGTGTCGCCCGCCCGCGTTCCGCATCCCGGGCCGTCCGTCCGCGGTACGCGGGGTGCCGCCCGCCCGCGTTCCGCATCCCGGGCCGTCCGTCCGCGGTACGCGGGGTGTCGCCCGCCCGCGTTCCGCATGCGACGCCCGCCACGGGCCGGGGTGACGCCCTGCGCGGGGGTGACGCCCGCGGCGCCCGCCACCGGCCCGCGCAGGGCCGGTGTGATGCCCCTCGCGCCGGCACGCGGCGCCCCCGCGGCGTCACCCCCGCGCACGGCGCCCGCCCACGCGCCGGGGTGACGCACGCGGCGCCCGCCCGCGGCCCGCGCACGGGCCGGCGTGATGCCCCTCGCGCCCGCCGGCCCGCGCCCGCCCACGCCCCGGCCGCAGCCCGCGTCCCACACCGGAGCCACCCCCCACCGCCCACGTCGTACCCCCGCGGCCGAGTTGCGTTCATAAAGAAAGCTGCATCTCCCGCACGCGTCACACCGCGGAAACGTTTGCGTTCCCTTTACGACGGCAACGCGATCTACCCTGGACCCACCGCCCGGCCGACGTCGCCCGAAGGCAGACCCCGCCCTCGTCACGACAGGAGTCCCGTGCCGCTCCGCACCTCCCGCCTCGCCCATGCGCTGCGCGCCCAGCGGGGGCCGGTCCCCTGGAGCGCGGTCGTCCGCGGGGCGCTCGCCGCCGGGCCGCTGCTCCTCGTCGCCGTGCTCGCCGGACGCCCCTCCGGCGGGGTGGCCGCCGCACTCGGGGCCATGCTCGCCGGGATCAACGACCGGCCCGGCAGCAGGCGGACCGCCGTCACACGGCTGGGCCTGCCCGCCCTCGCGGGAGCCTGCGGGCTGCTCGCCGGGACGTACGCCGGGCGCCACGTCGGAGCCGTGGCGCTGACCGTGCTGCTGACCGGGCTCGGGCTGCTCGCCGGAGCCGTCAGCGCCGTCGGGCCCGTCGCGAGCGGATCGGGCACGCAACTCCTGGTCACCGCCGCGATCGGCGCGGGGATGCCGCTGCCCGAGCCCGGATGGCAGCGCGCGCTCTTCTTCCTCGCCGGGGCCGGCTGGCTGCTGGTCCTGCGGCTCGCCCTGCCGACCCGGGCGGCCGCCACCGGCGGCGACTACCGCTTCGACGGGGAACGGGACGCCGTCGCGGCCGTGTACGACGCCGTCGCCGCGCTGCTCGCCGCGGCCGGGGGAGCGGACGCCACCGCCCGTCGCGCCCGCCTCACCGCCGCACTCGACCACGCGCAGGACGCGCTGTCCGGACCCCGGCTGCGGCGGTACGCGAGTTCCGCGGCCGAGCGGCGGCTGCACGCGCAGTACGCCGCCGCGCTGCCCCTCGCCGAGGCCGCGACGGCGCTGGCCTGGGCCGGCGACGACGTGCCCGCGCGCGCCGCGCGGGGGCCCCGCCGGCTCGCCGCCGCGGTGCGCGCCGGCGACCACCCGGGCCCGCTCCCCGCGCCCGCCCGCTCCGCACCCGCGCTGCGCGCGCTCGACGACGCCCTGCTGCACGCCGCCGACGCCTTCGACCGCGGCGCGCGCACCCCACACCCCGGGAACCCCGCCCGGCGCCGTACCGCCAAAGCCCTGCTGCGCACGGTCGTCGGCGCCGGGGGACGCGAGTACGGCCTCCGGGTCGCCCTCTCCTTCGGCGCCGCCGTCGCGGTGGCGCAGGCACTGCACCACACCCACTGGTACGGGGACCACGCGCACTGGTACTGGCTGCCCGCGACCGCCGTCTTCCTCGTCAAGCCCGACCTCGGACCGCTCGCCTCGCGCGTGCTGTGCCGGGCGGCGGGGACGGTGCTCGCAGCGGTGGTGTTCGCGGGGCTCGCGGCGCTGCTGCCCCGGCCCGCCGGGCTCGTCGCGCTGGTCGCCGTCTGCGGGGCGCTGATCCCCGTCGCCACCCGGCACTTCGCCGCGCAGACGGCTGTCATCACCGTCCTGGTGCTCGCCCTCGTCATGGTGGGCGGGGAGCCGCCCGCCTCCTGGAGTCGGATCGGCGAGACGCTGCTGGCCTGCGGGATCGTCCTGCTCGTCGGGCACCTGCCCGCGCCCGGCCAGCGCGGCGGCACGGTACGGGCACGGCTCGCCCGGGCCGCACACGCGGCGGACGCCTACCTCGCGCACGTACTGGGCGACGGCACGGCCGACGACCGGGCCGGGCGGTGGGCCCTGCGCCGCGAGGCCTACCGCACGCTGGCCGAGGCCCGCACCGCGATCGACCTCGCCGCCGCCGAACTCCCCGCCCTGGCACGGCAGTCGGAGGGCACGGACGAGGTGGCCGCGGTCCTCGAACGGCTCGTCGACCTCACGACCGCCTGCGCCGTGCACCTCGACGACACCGGCCGGCTCACCTCCCGCCACACCGAGCGGATCACCGGCCTCCTCGACGAACTGGCCCGGCTCCGGGAGCGGGCGGGACTCCGGCCCTCGGAGATCCCGGACGCACGGGAGGCATCGGCCACCGCCTAGGACCTGTCTGACAGGCCCCAGGGGCAGGCCCGTGCCGCGGATCCGCGTGGAGAGAATTCTCCCCGTACGCCGATGAGTTCCGCTCCCGCCACGGGTCCACCCCTGGTAAGGCACCGTTCCAGGTCCTCCGCAGGCAGCGGGGATCTTGTCGGCAGGAGGGGCACATGACGCTTCCGGAGATCGTCTCGCGCGAGGAGTGGCGCATTGCGCGCGAGGAACTGCTCGTCAGGGAGAAGGCCGCCACACACGCGCGTGACGCGCTCAACGCCGAACGGCGCAGACTGCCGATGGTCGAGATCGACAAGGAGTACGTGTTCGAGGGCGGTGACGGCAAGGCGACTCTGCTGGATCTCTTCGAGGGACGGCACCAACTCGTCGTCTACCACTTCATGTTCGCGCCGGAGTGGGAGGCGGGCTGCCGGAGCTGCTCGGCGTTCCTCGACCAGATCGGCCATCCGGCCCACCTGCGGGCCCGCGGTACCGCGTTCGCCGCCGTGTCCCGGGCGCCGTACACGAAGATCCTGCCCTTCAAGGCCCGGATGGGCTGGACGGTGCCCTGGTACTCGGCCCGCGACACGGACTTCAACCAGGACTTCCAGGTGTCCTTCGAGGGCGAGGGCGACAGCGAGCCCTTCGAGCGGCCGGGGATGAGCTGCTTCCTGCGCGACCGCGACCAGGTCTTCCACACGTACTCGACGTACGAGCGGGGCCTCGACGGGCTGGGCTCGACGACTTCGCTGCTGGACCTCACCGCTCTGGGCCGCCAGGAGGAATGGGAGGAGCCGCGGGGCAGGGCGTCGCTCCTGGGCGCGCCCGCGGGCAGCGAGCGGATCCGGTACCACGACGAGTACGAGGACTGACCGTAACGACGGCGTGACCGGCGTGACCGGCGTGACCGGCGAGCCCGGAGCGGCAGTAAGGGATCGGAAACAGTATCCGATACGACAGAGTGTGCTACGGAGGGTGAGAATCCGTACCCCGAGACGGTGAACACGTGTCGACTGCGTATCAGTACCGTCACGTCGCGAGCCGTTCACCCCATGGTTGGCGTTTAACTCTACGAGTCGGCGCGACATGGAGGTGCAGGGTGAACGGGCGAATGGTGCTGGAGCGCTTCCCCGCCGGTGGACCGCGCGGGTCGTGGCCGGCGGAGGAGTTCGCGCAGGCGTGCCGTCTGCAGGGTCAGGCCGCGGAAGTCGTCATGGACCTCTCCACCGACGCGTTCCTGGTGATCGTGCGCGGCGCGGACGGCGTCGAGTGAGCCGGGGCACGACGGGGTGACGTCACCCGGCGTCCCGGGTGGGCACCTTCACGTCGGCGGCGGGTGCGCCCGCGTCCTGGACGGGCACCTTCGCGTCGGTGTCCCGTTCGGACACCTTCGCCTCGGCGTCCCGCTCGGGCGCCTTCGTGTCGGCGGTGGGTGCGTCGGCGTGCTGGAGGGGATCTCTCGCGTGCGCGTCCCTGGTCGGCAGCGCGGCCGTGAACTGCTCCGCCTGGAGCCCGTACAGCTCCGCGTAGACACCGCCCCTGGCCAGCAGCTCCTCGGGGCTGCCGGACTCCACGAGACGGCCCTGCGCCAGCACGTGCACCAGATCGGCGTGGCGTACCGACGCCAGCCGGTGCGTGATCAGGACGACCGTCTGGCCGGTACCCGCCAGGGCGCGGATCTTCTCGAAGACCTCCAGCTCGGCCCGCGCGTCGAGCGCCGCCGTCGGCTCGTCCACGATCAGGATCCGCCCCCGCCGGTACGCCGCACGCGCGATCCCCAGCCGCTGCCACTGGCCGCCCGACAGCTCGTGGCCGCCGCTGAAGCCGCGCGCGAGGAGGGTGTCGAGGCCGCGCGGCAGATCCGCCACGACGTCCTGCGCCCCGGCCTCGGCGACCGATGAGGCCAGCCGTTCGTCGGTGAGCGGCGCCGAGGCACGGCCGACCGCCACATTGACGCGGGCCGTGAACGGCCACCGCTTGAAGTCCTGCGCCACCATCGCGATGCGCTCGGCGAGCCCGCGCCGGTCCGCGGCCGCCGCGTCCACGCCGTCCCACAGGATTCTCCCGTGATCGGGCGTGTACAGCCCGGCGAGCAGCTTGACCAGGGTCGTCTTCCCCGAACCGTTCTCACCGACGAGCGCCACGATCCTGCCCAGCGGCAGCGTGAGGCTCACGTCGTCCAGGGCGGGCCGGGCCGCCTTGCCCGGATAGGTGAAGGTGACGTTCTCGAAGCGGATCTCGCGCGGATCCTCCGGCAACGGGTCGCCGCCCTCGGGAATCGCGCGCTGCGCCGCCTCGACGTACAGGCGTTGCAGGTCACCCACGAACAGGGCGTCCTCGTGAAGGGAGTTGACCTCCAGCACGAGGGTGTCGAGGCTCGCCGAGCCGGTGCGGATCGCGATGACCGCCGTACCGGCCACGGAGAGCGCCATCGTGCCGCCCAGCAGCAGCCCGCCGAGGGTCGCGTACGTCGCCGCCGTGGCGAGGCCCGTCCAGGCCGCCGCGATCAGGCCCGTACGCGCGGCCAGGCGGGCCAGCCGGGCCTGTTCCGCCTCCGCGGTCTCGGACATGGAGCGGAAGTGGCGCAGCAGGAAGGGCCCGACTCCGTGCACGCGGATCTCCGGTGCCGCGGCCGGCTCGGTGAGCAGGTTGCCGATGAGCCGTCCGGCCCGGGCGTGCTGCACCCAGGCGTGGAACGACTCGTACCGGCGCCGGGCGATCGTCAGGGCGCTCCACGCGCTCGGCAGCGTCATCAGGACGAGGAGCGGCAGCAGCGCGGGATGCAGCACCGTGAGCACGCCCGCTGCGGCGACGAGCGAGATCATCGCGTTCACGACCTGCGTGGAGATGGAGATCATGCGCCGGGCGGACGAGGCGCCGTACTGGGCGGTGTCCAGTAGCTTGTGGAACGCGTCGTCCTCGATCGCGGAGAGCTCCACGGCCGCCGCCCGCTCCAGGTACAGCTCCGTCGCCACCCGTTCGACCTTCGGCTCCAGCCGGCCGGTGGCGTACGTCGAGGCGGCCCGCAGCAGGGCGGCGAGCAGCATGACCCCGGCGACCGTGACCAGCGCCGGGACAGCGCCGCGCAGCCGGTCCTCGACCGGTCCGCTCGTCATCAGCCGGCCCAGCACGCTGTTGACCGCCAGCAGGCCCACCGCCTGCGCCGCACCGCGGGCGATCTCGGCGCTCAGCACGATCCGGGCGGCGCGGCGGTCCGCCTGCCAGGCCAGCCGGAAGCTGGACGAGAGCAGCGCGGGAAGCCGCGTCACCATGGCGCGGAAGCTCAGTTCCAGGAAGGCGTCCGAGTGCTGCGACCAGCCCATGTCGTAGCGCAGCGGGCCGCCGAAGAGCAGGCGTTCCGAGTCGGACGGCGACGGATCGGTGTCGTCGCGTTTCTTTCCCACCGGTGACCTCCCCCGAGTGTGCACGCACGGTGCCCTCCCCAGGAATGGAGGCCTCCACCCGTACCGGCGGCGGGGATCGCGGCGGACCGAAGCACTTCGGACACCGGGGTTCACGCCGTCGGCGCCCGCCGGTGCTTCCGCGCGGGGGTGCGCCGCGAGACGGTGACGGAGCGGAGGGGGGGCGCGGCAGGCGGCCCTCAGGCACCGACGGAGTGCGACCAGGCCGGCGGGGTGCCCATGACCCGGCACACGGCCAGGTACAGCGGGATCGGCGGAGTGTACGGAACCGTACTCTCCGGTTTGTGTATGAGCCCGGGAATGGAGGGTGCCTCCGGTACGACCGCCCCCGTGGCGTACCGGGCGGGCGCGGGCCAGTCCAGGGCGACGTCCGAGTCGGAGGGGACGATCCACCACCACTGGGCCGCGTCCGCGTACACGCAGCCGACGCGCGGCAGACGGGACAGCAGGACCGGGCCGAAGTGCGCGGGTACCGCCACCGCGTCGCAGCCGAGCGGCTCCGTCATGCCGTCGGGTATGGGGAGTCTTCTGGGTGCCCCCGGCGAGCGCTGTTCCCGCTTGAGGCGGACCAGCGTCTCCAAGGTCAGAACAGGGGCCGTCCCGGTCGACGTCGCCCTCACACCCATTCGGCCCCCGTCCCCCAAAACGCCTGTGTCCCGGAACCCCGGCCGTCGGCCGGGGGCTTCTTCGCGCTCCAGCCGAGGTCCGAACGCGCTTGGGTGTCCGGTTCCCGGCCCCCCGAGCGGGCCGGGACTCCGGAGTGCGGCGCCTGCGCGGCGGCCGGCCGGCAGGCGTGCGGCACGGTCGCCGCCCGGGGCGGCTCCGTCGCGTGCGACAGGCTGTCCGCCAGGTGCGGCAGGTCCTCCGTCAGGAGCGGCAGTGCATCAGTCTGGTGCGGCTGGTCGTCCGTCAGGCAGGGCTGGTCCGCCGCGTCGATCGCGAAGAGGTCGTCCGCCGCATCCGCCAGGTCCGTGAGGTCCGCGGTCGGATCCGCGGTGTGCGTGGCGTCCGCCGTGCGGGGCAGCTCCGCCCAGACCAGCAGGCCGGGCCCGTGCTCCTGGGCGCCCCAGGCCCGGCAGACGGCCGCGACGAGCATCAGGCCCCGGCCGTGCTCGTCCTCGGCCCCCTGCGGAGCGGGCCGCGGCTCACCCGGTGCGCACCCCTCGTCGCGTACGGCTATCCGCACCAGATCGTCGCCGTCGTGCAGCTCGCACACGATGCGGCGGCTCGCGGTGTGGACGATCGCGTTGGTGACCAGCTCGGAGACGACGAGGTCCGCCGTGTCGCACGTGTCCGCGCAGACCTCCCAGCCCGACAGCCGGGCATGGGTCAGGCGCCGGGCCTGTCTCACAGAACCCGGGTGTGCGGCCAGCTCGAAGCGGAACCGGCGCTCCGCGGTCGCATCGGGGCGCACCCCTGCTGCGGCACGGAGACCGGTCCGGTCTGCGGCGGCGTCTGTTCCTAACGGCGCGGACGGAGTCACGCTTGCCACTATCGCCCCGCCGTGAACACTTGGCAAGTGTCACTCTGAAAATTGCAGAGTGCCGCATGACTCCGTGAAGGGCCATGGCACACTGCTCGCAACAGCACCTCGAGCGGCGCCAGTTGGAATCCGGGAAAAGGACTCCGAACGGCGCCGCCCGGGCTGTCCGGACTCAGTGGAGGTGGGACGTGAGCGAACCGCGGTCCGCGCCGACGGTCGGCCAGGTCGTTCTCGGCCGGCGACTTCTGGACCTGCGGGAACGCGCGGGGCTGAAGCGTGAGGAGGCCGCGCGCATCCTGCGTGTCGCACCCGCCACGGTCCGCCGTATGGAGATGGCCGAGGTCGGCCTGAAGATTCCGTACCTCCAGCTCCTGCTGAAGTCGTACGGCGTCTGTGACGAGGAGGCCGAGGGCTTCGTCCAGCTGGCCGAGGAGGCCAACAAGCCCGGCTGGTGGCAGCGGTTCCACGACATCCTGCCGGGCTGGTTCTCGATGTACGTCAGCCTGGAGGGCGCGGCGGCGGTGATCCGCTCGTACGAGCCCCACTTCGTGCCCGGGCTGCTGCAGACCGAGGACTACGCCCGGGGCGTCCTGAAGTCGGGCGCCATCGGCCAGACGCAGCCCGACGACATCGAGCGCCATGTCGCGCTGCGCATGCAACGGCAGAATCTGCTCACGCGCAAGGACCCTCCCCGGCTGTGGGCCGTGATGGACGAGACGGCCCTGCGCCGTCCCGTCGGCGGCCCCGAGGTCATGCGCGCCCAGATCGACAAGCTGCTTCAGGCCACGAAGCTGCCCAACGTGACACTGCAGGTCGCCCCCTTCTCGTCGGGGCCGCACCCCGGCACGTACGGGCCCTTCGTGCTGTTCCGCTTCGCCATGCCGGAACTGCCCGACATGGTCTACAGCGAGTACCTGACCGGTGCCGTCTACCTGGACGCGCGCTCCGAGGTGGCGACCCATCTCGAGGTCATGGACCGCATGGCGGCCCAGGCCGCCACGGCGCATCGCACGAAGGAGATCCTGCGGGACCTCCGCAAGGAGTTGTGAATGGAACGCATCAAGCCGCGGATACGCACCGTGCGGATCTACAACGGCATGCCCGCCCGCGAGCTGGGCAGCGAGGGCTGGCACAAGCCGTGGAGCGGCGGCAACGGCGGCAACTGCCTGGAGGCGATGAAGCTCGACGACGGCCGGATCGCCGTCCGTCAGTCCGCGGACCCCGACGGGCCCGCGCTGATCTACACGCCCGGCGAGATGACCGCCTTCATCCAGGGCGCCAAGGCGGGGGAGGCGGACTTCCTGCTGTCCTGAGCGGTCCTGCCCCCCGTCACGCCTTTCCTCGCGGCGCTGAGCCGCCACCCTCCCCGCGACCTGGGCCGGGGTCCCGTTCACCCCGGCGGCAGCAGCCCGCACAGCGCGTCGAGCGCGGCGCCGTACGCGTGCTCCGCGGGGGTCGCGTAGCCCACGACCAGGCCGTCCGGCGCGGACGTCGTCGCCTGCGGATGACGGAATCCTGTGAGCCCCTCGAGGGCGACCCCCTGCCAGGCGGCGGCCTTGAGCACGGAGGCCTCGGTGCCGGACGGCAGCCGCAGGACCGCGTGCAGACCGGCCGCGATCCCGGTGACCTCGACCTGCGGCGCGTGGGTGGCGAGCGCGTCGACGAGCCGGTCGCGACGCCCCCGGTACCGCTGCCGCATCCGCCGCACATGACGGTCGTACGACCCGCAGGCCACGAAGTCCGCCAGCGTCAGCTGGTCCAGAACGCTCACCCACGCCTCCCGCTCGCCCTTGGCCGCGAGCACCCCGTCGACGTACCGCTCCGGAAGGACCATCCATCCCAGCCGCAGCGCGGGGGACAGGCTCTTGCTGACGGAGCCGATGTACACGACGCGCTCCGGGTCCAGTCCCTGCACGGCGCCGACGGGCTTGCGGTCGTAACGGAACTCCCCGTCGTAGTCGTCCTCCAGGACCACCCCTCCACGCGCGCGTGCCCAGTCGATCACCGCGGACCGCCGCGACGGGTGGAGCGGTCCGCCGGTGGGGAACTGGTGCGCGGGCGTGAGGAGTACGGCCCGCTCCCGGCCCAACCGGCCGACCCGGGCGCCGTCTTCGTCCAGGGGCAGCGGCACGGTGCGTACCGACGCGCCGCTCAGCAGCTCGCGATGGAACCCGAGGCCGTACGACTCCACCGCCAGCGGTCCCCGCAGCACCGCGTCCGGGCCCGTGAACAGCAGCCGCAGCGCGTGCGCGAAGCCCGAGCAGACCACGATCCGTCCCGGGTCGGCGCGCACCCCCCGCGCGCGTGCCAGGTAGGCGGCGAGGGCGGCGCGCAGTTCGACGCGGCCGGCCGGATCGCCGGGCCCGAAGACCTCGCTCGGCGCCTGCTGGAGCGCCCGCCGGTACGACGCGAGCCAGGCGGCGCGCGGGAACGACGACGCGTCCGGCGTGCCCTGCCGCAGATCGTGCCGGGGGCCACGCGCGCGTGGAGGCGCCTTCTTCGGTACGCGCGTGCCGGTGCCCAGCGGTTCGGCGCGCTCGGCGACCCGGGTGCCGGAACCCTGGCGGGCGGTGAGCCAGCCCTCGGCGACCAGTTCGGCGTACGCGTCGGCGACCGTGTTGCGGGCCACGCCGAGGTCGGCGGCGAGCGAGCGGTACGGCGGCAGGCGGGTGCCCGGCACCAGCCGGCCCGAGCGGACGGCCTCGCGCAGCGCACGGGTCAGCGCCGCCCGACGGCCGCCCGCCGCCGCCCCGGACATCTCCAGATGCAGATCCGCACCGATCCGCTCCGCCGAATTGACCCAGGATTCCACCACGGGAATGCACCCTACAGCGGGTCTTTCGGGCCCGTAGATTCATGGTCATGACGACGAACGAGATGCACACGACGACGGTCACGGCGAACACGGACTCGACGACGACGACGGCGCCGGCGGTGGCGGACGGGACCACGCCTGCGGCGGACGCCGCGGGCACCCCGGCGGCCGGGAGCGGCTCCACCCGCCTCGACTTCGCGAAGGCCGCCCCGAAGGTCTTCCGGGCCCTGATCGGTTTCGACGCGGCGGCCCGTGAGGGACTCGACCCGGCCCTCGTCGAACTCGTCCAGATCCGGGCCTCGCACCTCAATCGCTGCGCCTACTGCCTCCACATGCACACCAACGACGCGCGCAAGGCGGGCGAGAGCGAGGACCGCCTGCACATGGTCCCGGTGTGGCGCGAGGCCCGTCACTTCTTCACCCCGAAGGAGCGCGCGGCCCTGGCGCTCACCGAGGCGGTCACCCTGGTCGCCGGCTCGGGGGTCCCCGACGACGTCTACGCGGAGGCCGCCGCTCACTTCGACGACCAGGAACTGGCCCACGTCCTCGCCCTGATCTTCACGATCAACACCTGGAACCGGGTCGCCCTGTCGACGGCGAAGCCGGCCGGTACGGACACCCGCGGCTGAGCACGCACGCGCGCCGCTGCCCGCCCCCGGAACCCGCGGCCGTCCGGGCCGGGCCGGGTACCGGCGGGCGGGCTGCGGCAGCCGGTCGGGTGGCAGAGGGGCCGCCGGTCGCGCGGCGCTGGGCCGGCTACGCCGTCATCGGGCGGTCGTACGGTCCGATCGGCGCCGGCAGCCGCGAGTGGCCGGTCAGGTGGCGGTCCACGGCGGCCGCCGCCGCCCGGCCCTCGGCGATGGCCCAGACGACGAGGGACTGCCCGCGGGCGGCGTCGCCGGCGACGTACACACCGGGCACGTTGGTCGCGAAGTCCGCGTCGCGGTCGATCGTGCCGCGGGGGCCCACCGCGAGACCGAGCCGGTCGATCAGGCCGTCATGGGGGTCCGGTCCGGAGAAGCCGAGAGCGAGCAGGACCAGATCGACGGGCAGGACGCGCTCTGACCCCGGAACCGGGCGGCGCAGCTCGTCCACCTCGACCAGGTGCAGTGCGCGGACATGCCCCCGCGCGTCCCCGGTGAAGCGCAGCGTGGACGCCGCGAAGAGCCGCGCGTCCGCGTCCGCCGCCGGTGACGTCTCCAGGTCGCGGGCCTCCTCGTGCGCGGCGGAGAGCCGGTAGATCTTCGGGTACGTCGGCCACGGCTCGGCGTCCTCGTCGCGAGCCGCGCCCGGCTGGGCGTAGATGTCCAGCTGCGTCACGGACGCGGCGCCCTCGCGCACGGCGGTGCCCAGGCAGTCGGCGCCGGTGTCCCCGCCACCCACGATGACGACGTGCTTCCCCGCCGCGGACAGCGGCGACACCTCCAGATCCCCCTCGCACACCCGGTCGGCGAGCGGCAGATACTCCATCGCCTGGTGGATGCCGGTCAACTCACGGCCCGGTACCGGCAGTTCGCGCCACGCGGTGGCACCCAGGGCGAGTACGACGGCGTCGTAACGCGCCCGCAGCTCCTTGGCGTCGACATCCCGCCCGACCGCCACCGACGTACGGAACCTGGTTCCCTCGGCGCGCATCTGGTCGAGCCGCCGGTCCAGCTGGCGCTTCTCCATCTTGAACGCGGGGATGCCGTACCGCAGCAGGCCGCCGATCCGGTCGGCCCGCTCGTACACGGCGACGGTGTGCCCGGCACGCGTCAGCTGCTGCGCCGCCGCCAGCCCGGCGGGACCCGAGCCGATCACGGCGACCGTGTGACCGGAGAGCCGGTCCGGCGGCCGCGGTGGCGCGAAACCGTCCTGCCAGGCCCGGTCCACGATGGCGACCTCGACGTTCTTGATGGTGACGGCGGGCTGGTTGATCGCGAGCACACATCCCGCCTCGCACGGCGCGGGACACAGCCGGCCCGTGAACTCGGGAAAGTTGTTCGTCGCGTGCAGCCGGTCGCTCGCCGCCCGCCAGTCGTCCCGGGACACCAGGTCGTTCCACTCCGGGATCAGATTGCCCAGGGGGCAGGCGTCGTGACAGAAGGGGATCCCGCAGTCCATGCAGCGGTCGGCCTGCGCGCCGATGATCGGCAGGAGCGCCCCGGGGACGTACACCTCGTCCCAGTCCCGCACCCGCTCCGCGACGGGCCGACGGGGCCATTCCTCGCGCGAAGTGGTGAGAAAACCCCTGGGATCGCCCATGGCCGTCTCCCTCGTGTGCGCGTGACGGAGGGCGTGCTCTTTCGGCCACGATACGGCGTCACCGCACCCGGCGCCGCTCGGCTCCGCCCGCCGGTTTCCGCCGCTCCGGGGGTCGCTGGACAAGGGCTGGGATCGGCGCGGCTGGGGTCGGCCGGGCAGGGGTCGACCGGGCCGGGGTCGGCCGGGTTCGGCTCAGGCGAGGGCGAGCACGTACGACATCGCGGCGGCGGCCGACGCGACCGTACGGACGTGGTTCCACCTCGTCCACTCGCGCACATAGGCGGGCCAGTACGCGGCCGCCTCCGGGGTGCCGGGATCCAGCTTGGCGAGCTTCTCGTTGCGCGGGACGTTGGCGACGGCCGTCACGCCGAACGAGCCGAACAGGTACAGCGCGCTGCCCAGCAGCAACTCCACCGTGCCCTCATCCGGCCACACGACGAAGGTGACCACCGTCAGCACCGCACACAGCACGGCCGTCCCCACGAACACGAGCATGAAGGCCGGAGTCGTCGCTGCCCCGTTGATCGCCTGCATGGCGGCCGCCCCCTGCGTCGCGGGCAGCTTGGCGAGCCCCTTCATCACGAACGTGGAGAACCCGCAGAAGACGCCCGCCACCAGACCGGTGCCGAGCACACCCAGCACCGTCAGCACGAAGTACGGCCCATCGATCATGTCAATTCCCCCGTCCGTCCCGGACCAGATCCTGCCCAACACCCACCGTCACGACAAGTGAAGCCCGCCGCTGTCACCGTGACCATGGCCGAGCTGCGCAGGAGCATGCGCGAACGTCCACGGTCACCGGCGTTCGAGATGCCTCCCGCCGATGCCGCAACCGCCCGGAGGTACTCCGCCCCGGCACCGGCCTCGCCCGTGAGAGCAGGTCGTGAGCGGGGCATCATGGGCCCTGTGCGACTCGAAGCGATCACCTGGGAACGGCTCGGCGACCTGCTCGCCGAGCGCCTCCTCGACCTGAAGCCGGACGACGGCAGTCCCTGGCCGCGCATCGCCTTCGACGGGGCTCCGGCCGCCCGCCCCGGCGACCTCGCACACCGGGTGTCGGAGGCGCTGCGCATCCGCGGCAGGGCCTCGCTGGTCGTCGGAACCGAAGGATTCCTGCGGCCGGCCTCGCTCCGCTTCGAGTACGGGCACCAGGACGCCGACTCCTACTACGACGGCTGGTTCGACACCGGCGCCCTGTGGCGAGAGGTCTTCGGCCGTCTGGAACCCGGCGGCGACGGCCGTGTCCTGCCCGACCTCTGGGACCCGGCGACCGACCGGGCCACCCGCAGTCCCTACGTCCAACTCCCGCCCGGCGGGCTACTGTTGCTGCACGGACCCCTCCTTCTGCACCACTGGTTCCCCTTCGATCTGACCGTCCACGTCCGCCTCTCGCCGGCCGCCCTGCACCGCCGCACTCCCGAGGGCGAACGCTGGAGCCTGCCCGCCTTCGAGCGCTACGAGGCCGAGGCGGACCCGGGTGCCGCGGCCGACGTCCTGGTGCGGGCCGACGATCCGCGCCACCCGGCGTGGAACGGCTGACCGAGATCGCTCGCGCCAAGGGCTTTTATATGCACGTGCATGTAGTTAGTCTGGGTCCCATGACACAGGCTTCCGATCATCCCGTCTCCTTCAGCGACTCCGTCCGGGCTCTCCTCGACGGCAAGAACTTCGCCGCCGTCGCCACCCTCGGCCCCGACGGCGCTCCCCAGAACTCGGTGGTCTGGATCAAACGCGAGGGCGACACCGTGCTCTTCTCGTCCACCGCCCGCCGGCAGAAGGTGCGCAACCTGATGCGCGACGCCCGCATCAGCCTCTCGGTCTTCGACCTCGCCAACCCCTACACCTCCGTCGAGATACGCGGCACCGCCGAGATCCTCCCCGACGAGCGCAAGCGCCTGCCGCACGAGCTCTCGCACAAGTACCTGGGCATCGACCCGCCCGGCGAGAAGGACGACGAGGTCCGCGTGATCATTCGCGTCGTCCCCGAGAAGGTCGTGGGCTTCTCCGCCTGATGCCCGCCGCGGCCGGCCGGCACCAGGCGGACGCCCGCCGCGGCCGGCCGGCCCCGCCGGCCCGCGGTCTCCGGGTGCGTGGCCTACGGAACGCGGAGAGAATGTAGGACGCCGGGACTAGCGGCACCCACCCGCGCCGCGCCGGCCGTCCGGCACCGGGAGGTACCCCATGACCACCGCCGGAGACATCATGCATCGCGGTGCCCAGTGGATCCCCGCACACGAGACGCTGGACCGCGCCGCCCAGCTGATGCGCGAACTCAACGTGGGCGCGCTGCCCATCAGTGACGAGAACGAACGACTGTGCGGCATCCTCACGGACCGCGACATCGTCATCGGCTGCGTGGCCATGGGCCATGACCCGGCCCGGGTCACCGCGGGCGAGATGGCTCAGGGCACGCCGCGCTGGATCGAGGCGGACTCCGACGTCGGCGAGGTGCTCGCGGAGATGCGCGTGCACCAGATCCGCCGTCTTCCCGTCATCGAGAACAAGCGTCTCGTCGGCATGATCAGCGAAGCCGACCTGGCCGAACATCTGACGGACGACCAGCTGGCCTCCTGGGTCGAGGGCGTCTATGCGAGGAGCACGGCTCACTGACGCACGGCTCGCTGACGCGGCCATGAGGAGACGGAGCCCCTCGTCCGGACGCTCACCTGTCCGACAGACCGACAGACCGTCCGACAGTCAGTCCGTCCGCCCGACAGCCCGCTCGTCCGCCCGGCCGGACGGACGGTTTGCCGCGCCGTGCCGTGCCGTGCCGGACGAGGGATGCCGGGCGAGAGGTTTCTCAGAGCCAGCCGTTGCGCCGGAAGCCCCGGTAGAGGGTCAGGCACGCCGTGCTGATCACGCCCAGGACCAAGCCGTAGCCGTACTTCCAGTGCAGCTCAGGCATGTGGTCGAAGTTCATGCCGTACACCCCGCAGACCATCGTCGGCACGGCGATCACCGCGGCCCATGCGGTGATCTTCCGCATGTCCTCGTTCTGCGCGACCGTCACCTGGGCCAGATGCGCCTGCAGGATCGAGTTGAGCAGCTCGTCGAACGCGGCTATCTGCTCGGTGACGCGCAGCAGATGGTCGGAGACGTCCCGGAAGTAGGCCTGTATCTCCGGGTCGACCACCCGCATCGGCCGGGACACCAGCTCGAGAAGGGGGCGGCTCAGGGGGGCCACGGCCCGCTTCAGCTCCAGCAGTTCACGCTTGAGCTGATAGATGCGCCCCGGGTCGGTCCGTGCGCCGTTCTCCGCGAAGACGTCGGTCTCGACCTGGTCGATGTCGGCGTGCACGGCGTCCGTGACGGTCAGGTAGTCGTCGACGACGTGGTCCGCGATCGCGTGCAGCACCGCGGCCGGGCCCTTGGCCAGTTGCCCGGGGTCGGCCTCCAGCTCCTCGCGCAGCGGGCCGAGCGAGCCGTGCCGCCCGTGCCGCACGGTGATCACGAATTCCTGGCCGACGAACACCATGATCTCGCCGGTGTCGACCACCTCGCTGGTCGCCGTCAGCTCCGCGTGCTCGACGTAGCAGACCGTCTTGAAGACCGCGAACAGCGTCTCCCCGTAACGCTCCACCTTCGGGCGCTGATGGGCGTGCACCGCGTCCTCGACCGCCAGTGGATGCAGGTCGAAGAGCTCGGCCACGCCGGCGAACTCCCGGACCGTCGGCTCGTGCAGCCCGACCCAGACGAAACCGTCGCCGTGCCGGCGCACCTCCTTCACGGCATCGACCAGATCGCCGCGCCCGGGGACGCGGACTCCGTCCTTGTACGTCACGCAGTTGACCACGGCGGAGCCCAGCGGGGACCGCGCGGGGTGGCTCAGGTCGACCCGCGGCCGCCGCCGCGCGAGCCGTGCCACTCTGCGGAGGCCCCCGGCCCTGCTGAGGCTCGTGACCTTCCGCAGATTCCCTGCCATGGACATCTGGATCTCCTCGCGTGGATCTCCTTGCGCCGCGATTGCGCCTTTCCGCGGCCAGTCTGCCAGGACGGCCCGGCGGCCGGGAAAGCCTGTGGGAACGGAGCATTCCGCTTCGCTTCGCGGGATGGCCCTCCTGGCTCGCCCGGCCCGCCTTCCGTTTCACGGATCGAGCTCACGCTCCCCTTCGGCCGTCAAGTCCGCCCTCCCCTTCGCCTGCCGGGTCGCGCACTCCGTCTCGGCGGCCGAGGCCGTGGGCTGTCGCGAGCGGCCTGTGTGAGGCGAGGGCCGGGCTCCCGGGCCCGGGTGCGTCAACCGCGCCGGATAAGTCGGGCAAATGGGATGATCTACTCGTGATGCGAACCGACAGATATCTCCTGGACAACCGGCAGGCCGAGGCGGGACAGCGTTTCGACGCCGTCGCCACTCTCTTCGACCCCACGACGTTCCGGCACCTCGAGCGCTTCGGCGTCGGCTCCGGCTGGCGCTGCTGGGAGGTCGGCGCGGGCGGCACCTCCGTGGTCTCGTGGCTGGCCAAGAAGGTCGGCCCGACGGGGCGGGTCCTCGCCACCGACATCGACACCTCATGGGTGTCCCTGGCAGCGCGTCCGCCGGTCGAGGTGCGCGTCCACGACGTGGGCGCGGACGAGCCGCCGGGGGAGGGGTTCGATTTGGTGCACGCCCGGCTCCTCCTGGTCCATGTGGCCGACCGGGAGCGGGCACTGCGGTCGATGATCAGGGCGCTGCGACCCGGGGGGCGGCTCCTCGTCGAGGAGGCCGACCCCGCTCTGCAACCCCTTCTCTGTCTCGACGAGCACGGCCCCGAGCAGCAGTTGGCGAACCGTCTGCGGGGCGGCTTTCGCGACCTCCTCGCCGCACGCGGCGGCGATCTGTCGTACGGCCGCAAGCTCCCGCGCCTGCTGCGCGAGGCCGGGCTGCGCCCCGTGGAGGCCGACGCGTACTTCCCCGTCACCTCGCCCGCCTGCGCGGCGGTGGAACTCGCGACGATCCGGCAGATCCGCGACCAGCTCGTCAGTTCGGGCCTGGCCACGGACCAGGACATCGACCGCCACCTGGCCAACGTCGCCTCCGGCACCATGGACCTGACCACGGCTCCGATGATCTCCGCCTGGGGGCGCAAGGTCTGAGGTGGGCGGACCCGGCGGCGGTCAGGGATCCGACGGTGGTCTCCCGCCGACGCGTTCCACGGCCGCCGCCCCCGCCCTGCATCCCTCCGCCGCCGCATCCCCGGGTTCCGCTCCCGCGAGCAGAGCGGCGAGAAACGCGCCGGTGAACGCGTCGCCCGCGCCGGTCGTGTCCCGTGGCGTGGCGGGCACCGCGGGGACGCGGGCCAGCACCGTGCCGCCGCGGGCGACCAACGCTCCGTCACCTCCCCGCTTCGCGACCACCAGCGGGACGTGGCGGCTCAACTTCGCCGCCGCGTCCGCCGCGTCCGGAAGCCCGGTCAGCAGGTATGCCTCGTCGTGACTAGGCAGCAGCACGTCGACGCCCTCGACGAGCGCGAGGAACCGGTCCGCTCCCAGCTCCGCCAGGAACCCCGCCGACGCCGGATCCACGCTCACCGGCACACCACGCGCGCGTGCCGACGCCACAGCCACCGTCACCAGGGCGCGGCTCGGCTCGGAGAAGAACAGATATCCCGACAGATGAAGGCGGGCGACCCCGTCGAGCAGTGACGGCGACCAGTCACCGGGGTCGATCCGCAGCGCGGCCCCGCTGTCGGTGAGGAAGGTGCGCTCGGCCGCGGCGTCCGTGTCCACCAGGCAGATCACCGTCCCGGTGGGCGCCACGGGATCGACGACGAGGTGGGTGTGTACGCCAGAAGCCGTCAGCTGCCGTTCGTGCCAGGCAACCGCGTCTCTGCCCACGCGTCCGAGCAGGCGGACGTCCGGGCAGCCCGTGTGCGAGGCCCAGCACGCCACGTTGGCCCCCGCGCCGCCCGGAACCGTCCGGACGGCCGCCACCGTGTCGGTGCCCGACGCGAGCGGCCCGCGGTGCCGGGCGACGATGTCCGTGACGATGTCGCCCACGACGAGCAGCCCCCCGCCGGCCGCGTCCGGGGCCCCGCCCCCGCGCGCACCGTCGCCCCGCCCGGGTTCGCCTCGGTCCGTTCCCGTCACGCCCCCGCCCAGGCCGCCGCGATCCGGGCCGCCAGGCGGACATTGCCGCGCACCGCCGCCAGATTGGCGCTCAGGGAGGCGCCGTCGGTGTGGCGGACCAGATGGTCCAGCAGGAACGGAGTGACGGCCTGACCGGTCACCCCTTCGGCCTCGCACGCGTGCAGCGCGTCGGCGAGCACACGCGCGTGGAGCCCGGGATCGAGCTGCTCCTCCTCGGGCACGGGATTCGCGACGACGAGCGCCGACTCCGGCCCGCCGACCGCGTCCTGGGCGCGCATCACGTCGGCCACCTGGCCCGGGGATCCGAGTGTCCACTCCACCGGATGTCCCGAGTCGGACAGATAGAAGCCGGGGAACCGCTCGGTGCGGTACCCCGCCACCGCGACCCCCAGGGTCTCCAGGCGCTGGAGGGTCGCCGGCACGTCCAGGATCGACTTCACCCCCGCGCACACCACCGTGATCCGGGTCCGGGCCAGCAGGCCCAGGTCGGCGGACTCGTCCTGCGTCACCGTCCACTCCCGGTGCACCCCGCCGAGGCCGCCCGTGGCGAACACGCGCACGCCCGCGCGTGCGGCCAGCAGCGCCGTGGCCGACACGGTCGTCGCCCCGCTCGCCCCCGTCGCCACCGCGAGCGGCAGGTCGCGGTGACCCAGCTTCCGGATCCCGTCCTCGTTCGCGACCCGCTCCAACCGGTCCTTGTCCAGGCCGACGCAGGGCTGCCCGTCCAGGACGGCGATCGTCGCGGGGACGGCACCCTCCTGCCGTACGAGGTCCTCCAGCTCCAGGGCCACCTGCAGATTGCGCGGGCGCGGCAGCCCGTGCGCGATGATCGTCGACTCCAGGGCCACCACCGGCCGGCGCGCGTCGAGCGCCTCCCGCACCTCTTCGGACACCACGAGCACGCGCCTGCCTCCTGTCTGTCGGTCCTCCCTCATCCCTGGCGGGCGGCGCGCCCGGCCAAACCCCTTGCGGCCTGCGGGATACGGCACCAGCCTGGGCGCATGACGGACAACACGACACGTCTCGACCACATCGTCCTGTGGGTCGAGGACCCGGTCTCCGCGGCGGACTTCTACGAGAGGGCGGTCGGCCTGGAGCCCCTGCGGGTCGCCGAATTCACGGAGGGAAAGGTCTCCTTTCCCTCCGTACGCCTCAACGGGGAGACCATTTTCGACCTCGCACCCCTGTCGACGGCCGGGCGCATGACCATGCTCCCCGGTGCCGCCGACAGCGCGGGCCATCCCGTGAACCACGTGTGCCTGGCCCTGGGGGAGGGCGATTTCGACGCGCTGCGGGCCCGGCTGGAGGAGCAGTCGGTGCCGGTCTCGGACTTCTCGTACGACGCCTTCGGCGCCCGGGGGGCGGCCGTACGCAGCTTCTACTTCCGCGACCCGGACGGCAACGTCTTCGAGGCGCGGCACTACGCGTAGGCCGCAGCGGCTGCGGAGGGCCGCCCACGCGCGCGGGCGTACTCCCCGGGGCGCCAACCGGCCGTATTCCCGAAGAGAACACCCCTCCGTCACGCCCTGAGGCGTGTTCCGGCGGCCGGGTACGGGAGTCAACCGTGTGCGGTCGCCGGTCAGGCTGCGGCTAGGGTGACCGCCCATGACCACGAAGAACCAGACCGTCCCGTCCTTCGCCGTGCACATCCCCGACGCCGAGCTGGAACCGGAGCCGCTCGACCCGGCCCAGATCGTCTCAGGCGCCCCGGTGGTGACGGGCAAGGTGCTGTGGGAGTCGGCCGACGGCAAGCAACTGCGCGGCATCTGGCAGATGACACCGGGCGTCGCCACCGACACCGAGGCCGATGAACTGTTCGTGGTCGTCAGCGGGCGGGCCACGATCGAGGTCGAGAACGGTGACGTCCTCGAGGTGGGTCCCGGGGACGCGGCGGTCCTGCGGGAGGGCGACCGGACGGTCTGGACGGTCCACGAGACGCTCCGCAAGGCGTACCACGTCAGCCTCTGACCCCCGGCCCGCCCGGCCGCCCGCCTCTCCGCGCTGCCGCCTTCGCCACAGCCTCTCGTGCTCCAGCCTTCGCCGCCCGTCTCTCCGTGCTGGCGTCGCCACCCGGCCCCGCCCCCCGCGGCAGCTCAGCCTCCGGCCGCGACCGTCCGGCGTCCGCGCCGGGTGAAGAGCATCAACGCGGTGAGCGGCAGCAGCAGGCAGGCGGCGAGGAGGTTGAGCCAGCCGTAACTCGCTCGCGCGATCACCAGACCGGCGGTCGCGCCGCCGATACCGGCCGCCGTGTTCATCATCAGGTCGGACAGCCCCTGGGCGGCGGCGCGCGCGGGCTGGGGCACCGAGTCGGTGAGGAGAGCGGAGCCGGACACCACTCCCGCCGACCAGCCCAGCCCCAGCAGGAAGAGCCCGACGGTGATCTGTACATGATTGCCGTCGGCCGTTCCGGCGAGGAGGGCGGCACAGGCCAGCAGGCCCACCGCGAGGCCGATCCCGGAGAGCCGCCCGAGCCGGTCGGACAGTCGCCCCATGAGCGGTGAGAAAGCGTACATACCGGCGATGTGACAGCTGATCACGAACCCGATGAGGTCGATGCCGGCTCCGTGGTGATCGAGGTCGATGGGTGTCATCGCCATGATCGAGACCATCGCCGTGTGGCACACCGCCACCGTCCCGAGCGCCAGCCGCGCCCGCGGTGAGGCGGCGACGGCGGCGACACCGGCCCGCAGGGAACGTGCCTGCGGAGACTGCTCCTCGGCAGGAGCGAGGGCGCGGGCGGTCAGCAGCGGATCGGGCCGCAGCAGCAGGGCCACGAGCAGCGCCGAGACGAGAAAGACCCCGGCCGCCCAGAGGAAGGGGCCGGCGGCTGCGGGGATGCCCAGGCCGGTGACGCTGCGCCCGGCCGGTGCGGCGATGTTGGGGCCCAGTACCGCGCCTACGGTGGTGGCCCACACGACGTTCGAGATGGCCCTGCCACGCCGCTCCGGCTCGGCCAGGTCGGCGGCCGCGAACCGCGCCTGCAGGTTCGCCGACGAGGCGGCGCCGAACAGGGCCATCCCGGCCAGCAGCAGCGGAAAACTGCCGACGGACGCCGCGAGCACTACGACACCGGCCCCGAGGGCGCCGATGAGGTAGGCGAGCACCAGCCCCGGCCGCCGTCCGCGCGCCGTCATCAGCGCGGCCAGCGGCAGGGACAGCACCGCCGTCCCCGCGACGGTCGCCGTGGGAGCCAGTCCCGACAGGGACTCGGTGCCGCTGACCTGCCCGGCCAGCACGACCGCGAGCGCGATGCCGGTGGCGACGCCGAGACCGCCGAGGATCTGACTGGCGATCAGCACCGCGGTCGTACGGCGCCGCAGCGCGGGTATCGCCGCGGCGTCGACGGGCGCGGCGGACCGCTCGACGGCGGTCACCGCGGGCGCCCGGGTTCGGCGGCGGACGTCTCGGCACATCGGAAGAAGCGGTTCACCGGCGCAGCCTCCCAGTTCCCGGCCGTGTGCGCACTCCTCAGAACAGCGGCTCCGGGAGCACTCCCTCCAGCGCCAGCAGTTTCCGCTTGGTCTCCAGGCCCCCTCCGAACCCTCCTATGCCGCCGTCGCTCTCGACGACCCGGTGGCACGGCACGACGACCGGCAGCGGGTTGGAGCCCATGGCGACACCCACCGCCTGGGCCGCGCCCGGCTGGCCGACCCGGCCGGCGAGGTCGCCGTAGCCGACGACCGCCCCGTACGGGACGCCGGCTGCCAGCTCGCGCAGCACCTGGCGGTTGAACCCGGAGATCAGCGACCAGTCGAGGGGCAGCTTGAAGTCGCGGCGCTCACCGGCGAAGTAGGCCCTCACCTGGCTCGCCGCCTCGGCCAGCAGGGGAGAGCCGGGAGCCTCGGCGGGCTCGGCGCCGAGGCGGGACGCGAGTCTCTCCAACGCCTTCTCGCGCACCGCGTCCGTGGCATGGAACACCACGTTCACCAGGCCTTCAGGGGTCGCGGCCAACAGCAGCGGGCCGATGTCCGTACCCACGACGGTCCACACGACCTGCTGCCCGTACTGCCCGTGGCTGTCCATGCGACCACGGTACGGCGCGGCACTGACAACGCCCGGGGCGTGCACGCCGTGCGGCGTCCAGGCCCCGGGCGCAGGGCCCGGGTGGACCCGGTTCAGTAGTCGCGCAGGGCGCGCCGCACCACGTCGGGCCTGTTGGTGATGACGCCGTCGACGTCGTAGCGGGCGACCCGGCGGGCGGTGTCCGCGTCGTCGACGGTCCAGGTGAGGACCTCCAAGGGGTTGCCGTGCGGGCCGCGGAAGGCGTGGACCGCAGCGACGTAGCCGAGGGAGATGCTGGTGTACGAGGAGTTGATCTGGTCGGCGAACCGCGCGTACTCGGGCAGGTCGGCGATCGACGGCGTTCCCAGCAGCGCGGTCTTGACGCCGGGACGCAGGTCGTGGACCGTACGGACGCTGTCCGGGCTGAAGCTCTGGACGATCAGCCTGCTCCTGAGGTGGCCGGGGTCGAGCCAGCCCTCGTTGCTGAGCACCTTGAGCGTCTGCCGTTCGATGCCCGGGTACAGCTCGGGGTTCTTGATCTCCAGGACGAGCTTCTGGTGGTTGCGTGAGACACGGTTCATGTACTGACTGAGCGTCGGTACGCGTGCGCCCGCGTAGCGCGGGGCGAACCAGCTGCCCGCGTCCAGCCGCGAGATCTCCCTCGCGGTGAAGTCCGCCACCTTCCAGGGAGCCCGGCCGGGATAGACCTCCTCGACGTTGGTGGTCCGCGTCAGAGTGGCGTCGTGGAGGACGACGAGTACGCCGTCCTTGGTGCGCTGTACGTCGTTCTCGACCCAGCCGAAGCCCAGGTCGTCCGCCTTGTCGACGGCGGCCAGGGTGTTCTCGGGGGCGTACGCCGAGGCGCCGCGGTGGGCGACGACGACCGGGCCGCCGTCGTGGGCCGCGGCGTGGGCGGAGGAAGTGGGGAGTATGAGAACGGTGCCCCCGAGAAGCGCGGCGGTCGTGGCGGCGGCAACGCGCGCGTGCATACGTACTCCTCGCGTCGAGCGATCACGGTCAGCATCAGACTGACAGCAGAGGGTCAACGGGAGGTGGGTGCGGAATGGCCGCGGATTGAATGGAGTTGCCCAAATCCGTGCACGCGGGCCTCACATGTAGGGCGGGCCCGTGATTCTTTGCCGGAAAATCGTTCGACCATTCCGGTGGGGGTCATACTCTTCGCCTCGGCCCGGTCCGTTCCGATGGACCTGGCGGCGGGCGCTTTTCAGGAACATCCAGGACAGATCAGGGCGGGAAGGGCAACCGCGCATGCAGGGCACGGTCGACGGCTTCAGTTACGGACTCGTCACCCCGCTGGTGGCGTACCTCATGGCCTCACTGGGAGGGGCGCTGGGGCTGCGCTGCACCACCAGATCGATGCTCGTCGCCCGCTCCTGGCGGCCGGGCTGGCTCGCCCTCGGCTCGGCCGCGATCGGCTCCGGCATCTGGACCATGCACTTCATTGCGATGATGGGGTTCTCCGTCGAGGAGAGCCCGGTGCGCTACGACAAGGCGCTGACCTTCGCGAGCCTCGGCGTCGCGATCGTCATGGTCGGCATCGGGATCTTCATCGTCGGCTACCGGGGCGCGACCGGAACGGCGCTCTTCACCGGTGGCACCATCACCGGCCTGGGCGTCGCCTCGATGCACTACCTGGGGATGGCGGGCATGCGCCTCAACGGGAAGCTCGAGTACAACACCTTCACCGTCTCCGCCTCGGTGGTGATCGCGGTGGTGGCCGCCATCGCGGCCCTGTGGGCCGCGGGACAGGTCCGCGGCTTCCTGTGGAGCGTCGGCGCGAGCCTCGTCATGGGGCTCGCCGTCAGCGGTATGCACTACACGGGCATGGCCGCCCTGAGGGTGCACCTGCACGGAGCGGCCAGCACCCCGGCGGGCGACTCGCCCGCCGCCCTGCTCGCGCCGATGATGATCGGCCCGCTGGCCTTCCTCTGCCTGGCCGGCGTCGTCGTGATGTTCGACCCGCTGATGATCATGGGTCGACCCGACTGGACGCCCACCGAGAACAGGCCGGGTGTCCCGGCCCGCGCCGCCGTGCCGTACCCCGGACACCGCCCGCCGTCCCGCTTCGACCGGCGCCCCGGCCACCGCTCCCGCACTCCGCAGAGCTGGTGATCCGACCCCGTTGTCAGTGCGGGGTCGTACGGTTGATGGCATGCGGCCCGTTTCCAAGATCGAACGTTCGGTGGCGCCCTTCGAGGTCGTCAGCCCCTACCAGCCGAGCGGTGACCAGCCGACGGCCATCGCTGAACTCGAGAAGCGCATTCGCGCAGGTGAGAAGGATGTCGTCCTGCTCGGTGCCACCGGCACCGGCAAGTCCGCCACCACGGCGTGGATGATCGAGAAGCTCCAGCGCCCCACGCTCGTGATGGCCCCGAACAAGACCCTGGCCGCCCAGCTGGCCAACGAGTTCCGCGAGCTGCTGCCGAACAACGCCGTGGAGTACTTCGTCTCGTACTACGACTACTACCAGCCCGAGGCGTACGTCCCGCAGTCCGACACCTACATCGAGAAGGACTCCTCGATCAACGAGGAGGTGGAGCGCCTGCGCCACTCCGCGACCAACTCACTGCTCACCCGCCGCGACGTCGTCGTGGTCGCCTCGGTCTCCTGCATCTACGGCCTCGGTACGCCGCAGGAGTACGTGGACCGCATGGTCACGCTCAAGGTCGGCAATGAGATCGACCGCGACGACCTGCTGCGCCGCTTCGTCGACATCCAGTACACGCGCAACGACATGGCCTTCGCCCGGGGCACCTTCCGGGTCCGCGGCGACACCATCGAGATCTTCCCGGTCTACGAGGAGCTGGCCGTCCGCATCGAGATGTTCGGTGACGAGATCGAGGCGCTCTCCACGCTGCACCCGCTCACCGGCGAGGTCATCAGCGATGACGACCAGCTCTACGTGTTCCCCGCCTCCCACTACGTGGCCGGCCCCGAGCGCCTGGAGCGCGCGGTCAACGACATCGAGAAGGAGCTCGGGGAGCGGCTCGCCACCCTGGAGGCACAGGGCAAGCTCCTGGAGGCCCAGCGCCTGCGCATGCGCACGACGTACGACATCGAGATGCTCCGTCAGATCGGCTCCTGCTCCGGCGTCGAGAACTACTCGATGCACTTCGACGGCCGTGAGCCCGGCTCCCCGCCGAACACGCTGCTCGACTACTTCCCGGACGACTTCCTGCTGGTGATCGACGAGTCGCACGTCACGGTGCCGCAGATCGGCGCCATGTACGAGGGGGACGCCTCCCGCAAGCGGACCCTCGTCGACCACGGCTTCCGGCTGCCCTCCGCCCTGGACAACCGTCCCCTGAAGTGGGAGGAGTTCCAGGAGCGCATCGGTCAGGCCGTCTACCTGTCGGCGACGCCTGGCAAGTACGAACTCTCGCGCGGCGACGGCTTCGTCGAGCAGATCATCCGCCCGACCGGGCTAGTCGACCCCGAGGTCGTCATCAAGCCCACCGAGGGCCAGATCGACGACCTGGTGCACGAGATCCGCAAGCGCACCGAGAAGGACGAGCGCGTCCTGGTCACCACCCTCACCAAGAAGATGGCGGAGGACCTCACCGACTACTTCCTCGAGATGGGCATCCAGGTCCGCTACCTGCACAGCGACGTCGACACCCTGCGCCGGGTCGAGCTGCTGCGCGAGCTGCGCGCCGGTGAGTACGACGTGCTCGTCGGTATCAACCTCCTCCGGGAGGGCCTCGACCTGCCCGAGGTCTCCCTGGTGGCGATCCTCGACGCGGACAAGGAGGGCTTCCTGCGCTCCGGCACCTCACTGATCCAGACCATCGGCCGCGCGGCGCGCAACGTCTCCGGTCAGGTCCACATGTACGCCGACAAGATCACCCCGGCGATGGAGAAGGCCATCGACGAGACCAACCGCCGCCGGGAGAAGCAGGTCGCGTACAACAAGGAGCGGGGCATCGACCCGCAGCCCCTCCGCAAGAAGATCAACGACATCGTGGCGCAGATCGCCCGCGAGGACGTCGACACGGAACAGCTGCTCGGCTCGGGCTACCGCAAGACGAAGGACGGCAAGCCTGCCAAGGCCCCGGTCCCCGCGCTCGGCGGCAAGGCCGCCAAGGGCAGGGGGAAGAGCAAGGAGACGGTGCCGACGGACCGTCCCGCGGCCGACCTCGCCGAGCAGATCGAGGACATGACGCAGCGGATGCGCGCCGCCGCCGCCGACCTCCAGTTCGAGATCGCGGCCCGGCTGCGCGACGAGGTGTCCGAGATGAAGAAGGAACTGCGGCAGATGAAGGAAGGGGGCCTGGCCTGACGGCCCGGGGCTCCGGCCGACGGTCAGGGGCCCCACCGAACCCTCGGGGCACGCGCTGTGTTGCAAGACCGACACAAAGTCCGTCCCAGGGTTCGGCACTGTCGGTGCCGCTGCGTAGGGTTCTGGTCATCCGCGGACTCCGCGGAAACAGGGGACGGTTCGAGAGGGGAACAGCGCGTGACGGTCAACATGACCAAGGGTCAGGCCATCAGTCTGCAGAAGAACGACGGGGGCACCCTGACCGCGGTGCGCATGGGGCTCGGCTGGCAGGCGGCCCCCCGGCGCGGCCTGTTCGGCTCGCGCACGCGGGAGATCGACCTCGACGCCTCCGCCGTGCTGTTCGCGGACAAGCAGCCCGTCGACGTGGTGTTCTTCCGGCACCTCGTCAGCGACGACGGCTCCGTGCGGCACACCGGTGACAACCTGGTCGGCGGCGTGGGCCAGGGCGGCGACGACGAGGCCATCCTCGTCGACCTCCAGCGGGTCCCGGTCCACATCGACCAGATCATCTTCACCGTGAACTCGTTCACGGGCCAGACGTTCCAGGAGGTCCAGGACGCGTTCTGCCGCCTGGTCGACGAGACCAACGGCCAGGAGCTCGCCCGGTACACGCTCGCCGGCGGCGGGCAGTACACGGCCCAGATCATGGCGAAGGTGCACCGGGCCGGCGCGGGCTGGCAGATGACGGCCCTCGGCACCCCGGCCAACGGCCGGACGTTCCAGGACCTGATGCCCGCGATCCTGCCGCACCTGTAGACACCGCGGGGCGCACAGCACACGAGGCGAAGTGACACGGGGGGACAAGGCGATGACGGCCGAGCTGGTCCGGGGACAGAACCATCCGCTCTCCCAGGTCCGTCTTGAGGTCCGCGTTTCGGCCGGCAGACCGGTCGTCGCGGGGGCCACACTCAGCGACGAGAAGGGCAGGGTCCACGGCGTCGAGTGGGTGGCCCACCCGGGTGCGCCCACCCTGCCCGGACTCGAGGTCTCCAAGCAGGCGGCGGCCGACCATCGCCTCGCCTTCGACCTGGCCGCCCTGCCGGACGCCGTGCACCGGGTCAGCGTGCTGCTCGCGCTGCCGTCCGGGGCCGGCGGTCCGGTCCGGTTCGGCGCCGTCGCCGCCCCCTTCGTCGCCGTCACCGGCCTCGACGGCGCCGAGGTCGCCAGCTACACCATCACCGGCCTCGACGCCGAATCGGCCGTCGTCGCCCTGGAGCTCTACCGCCGGCAGGGCGCCTGGAAGGTCCGGGCGGTCGGCCAGGGGTACGCGGGCGGCCTCGCCGAGCTGCTCACCGACCAGGGACTGCCCGAGGCGCAGCAGCTCGCGGCCGGGATCAACGAGGCGGTGGCCCAGGGACTGGCCCGCTCGGTGGTGGCGCCCCCGCCGCGCACGTCGGAGGGGGACCGCTCACGGCAGGCGGCCGCCTCGGCGGCCGGGCCGGACCAGCCCCTCCCCGGCACCCAGGGTGGCTCCGGTGACATACCGCCGCCGCCCCAGGCCCCGTACGACCCGCTCGGTCTGCACGCCGGCCCGGCCGGGCACGGCGGACACGCCGGGCTCACGCAGCCCGACTCCTCACCCGTCACGCAGCCGACGGTCCCGGCCGCCGGCGGGCCGGTCGACTATAGCCACCCGCGCCGGCAGCCCGCGGCGCCCCCTCCGCCCCCGCCGGCCGCACCCCCGGCCCAGCCCGGCCGACCCGCACAGCCCGTCGCGGGTGACGCGACAGGCTGGTCCATGGATGAGCGGCTCTACAACCAGGTGTGGGGCATGTTCGAAGACCTGGCGCGCAGCACGGCCGCGTACCGCAGCGCCGTCGACTTCGCCGACTCCCGCATGGAGCAGGAGCTCGACAAGGTCCTGTCCGACCCGCGCAGCCGCATCAGCGGGCAGGGCGACGCCGCACGAGAGGCCGCGCAGGCCAAGCACACCCAACTCGTCGACCAGGCCAGGGCGGTGCTCGACCGGGACCTCGCCCAGCTCACCGCCGAGGCCGAGGTCGTCGAGCCGGCGCTGCCCCCGGCGTTCGCGCGCTGGGACAACCCGGTCTGGCACGGCTACCGGGTCCCGATGGAGGTCCCGATGGCCTTGCGGCTCGGCGATCTCCATCTGCCCGAGAGCGAGGGACTGAGCATCCCGATGCTGGTCCGGCTGCCGCTGGAGCGCGGTCTGTGGATCGACAGCGGGCGTTCCGGACTCGACGACTCCTTCGCCGATTCGGGGGATCTGCGCAGGCTGGCGATGGAATCGGCGGTGGCGCACGCCGCGCGTCTGCTCGCCGTCTATCCCGCCGGCGAGTTCACGGTGCACGCCATAGACCCCGCCGGTTCGGGTGCCGCCTCGCTCGCGCCGCTGGTCCGGTCCGGTGTGCTCGCCGGTCCGCCGGCCGCGGGCGCCGCGGGTGTGGCCGACGTGCTGACTCGGCTCACCCAGCGCGTCGACCTGGTGCAGATGGCGCTGCGCGGCGGCGCGGCCGACTCGCTGCCGCCGGGCTTCGACACCGCCGAGCAGCTGGTGATCGTGCACGACTTCCCGCACGGTTTCGACGACCGTGCGGTGACGCAGCTGCGCTATCTCGCGGACGAGGGACCGGCCGTCGGCGTCCACCTGATGATGGTCGCCGACCGGGAGGACGCGTCCGCGTACGGGCCGCTGCTCGATCCGCTCTGGCGCTCGCTTCTGCGGCTCACGCCGGTCCCGGAGGATCATCTCGCCGACCCGTGGGTCGGTCACGCCTGGACGTACGAGCCCTCGCTCGTCCCGCCGGGCAGCCAGGTGCTCGAGCAGGTGCTCGCGCAGATCGCCGAGGCCCGCCGCTCCTGGAACCGCTGAGGAGTCTCCGAGCCCGCACCAAGCCCTGGTAAAGCCCTATGAGCTGCACACTTGGTTTTTCTTTTACCAACCTCTTTACCTTTCCTTGGTGATTGGCGTACTCTTTCCGTACGGAGGGGAGTACTCCCTACGAACTGCGGCGCACCCGTCAATACGGATCAGGCCAGATCCCGGGGCGTCGGCCCGCAGGCACCGGTCGCATCACGCGCCCCGGCCGCCTCGGGTGGAAGAGACCTCCGGTAGCGACGACGCTGACAATCTGCCGTTACGTACTGCCGGAGGCGCAGTGGATGTTTCCATGACCCTGTGGGTCCTGACCATCGTGGGTCTGGCCGCACTGATCGCGGTCGACTTTCTCATCGGGCGAAAGCCCCACGACGTATCGATCAAGGAAGCCGGGATCTGGACGGTGGTCTGGATCGTCCTGGCCGCTCTGTTCGGCCTCGGACTGCTCGTCTTCTCCGGCGGCCAACCCGCGGGAGAGTTCTTCGCCGGCTTCATCACCGAGAAATCGCTGAGCGTCGACAACCTCTTCGTCTTCGTCCTGATCATGGCGAAGTTCGCGGTGCCGACGAAGTACCAGCAGCGTGTCCTGCTCGTGGGCGTGCTCATCGCGCTCGTCCTGCGCGCCATATTCATCGCCGCGGGCGCCGCGATCATCTCGAACTTCGCCTGGGTGTTCTACATCTTCGGTGCGTTCCTCATCTACACCGCCTGGAAGCTGATCCAGGAGGCCCGAGCCGACCAGGACGACGAGGAGTTCGAGGAGAACCGGCTGCTGAAGCTCGCCGAGCGACGCTTCGGCGTGGCGGACCGCTATCACGGCACGAAGCTGTGGATCCGGCAGAACGGCAAGCGCGTCATGACGCCGATGCTCGTCGTGATGCTGGCGATCGGCACCACCGACGTCCTCTTCGCGCTCGACTCGATCCCGGCCATCTTCGGCCTGACCCAGGACCCGTACATCGTGTTCACGGCCAACGCGTTCGCACTGATGGGCCTGCGGCAGCTGTACTTCCTCATCGGCGGTCTGCTGAAGAAGCTGGTCCACCTGAGCTACGGCCTGTCCGTCATCCTCGGCTTCATCGGCGTGAAGCTGGTGCTGCACGCCCTGCACGAGTCCGGGGTGCATGTCCCCGAGATCTCCATACCGGTCTCGCTCGGCGTGATCTGCGCCGTCCTGATCGTCACCACGATCACCAGCCTGATCGCCTCCAGGAAGCAGGCGCGGGAGGAATCCCGTAGGGCGGAGGGCGCGCCGAAGGACAGCATCGACGTCTGACGACGTCGGCGACGGGCGGCGGCCTCCTCTGGGGACCGCTCCGCCGCCCCGTGGACCCACGTGGGCCGCGTCACCGAACGTGCAGGGCCAGGACGCGTCTGCGACGATCGCTGCATGATCGTTCCGCTCCGGTCGCTCGCGACGCAGTGGACGGCCGTCGTGCCGGCGGTCGCGGTCGTCCTGCTGGCCTTCACCTGGGGCCGCGGCCTGTCCGGCGGCGTCGTGGCGCTCGTGACGGTGGTCCTCGCGGGATCGGTCCTGGCGGCCGTCCACCACGCCGAGGTGGTGGCGCACCGCGTGGGCGAACCCTTCGGCTCACTCGTCCTGGCCGTGGCCGTCACCGTCATCGAGGTCGCGCTGATCGTCACCCTGATGGCCGACGGCGGGGACAAGAGCTCCACCCTGGCGCGGGACACCGTGTTCGCGGCCGTGATGATCACCTGCAACGGCATCGTCGGTCTCACCCTGCTCGTGGCCTCGCTGCGCCATGGGCTCGCGGTCTTCAACGCGGAAGGGACCGGCGCCGCCCTGGCCACGGTCGCGACACTGGCCACGCTCAGTCTGGTGCTGCCGACGTTCACCACCAGCAAGCCGGGCCCGGAGTTCTCCTCGGCCCAGCTCACCTTCGCCGCGTTCGCCTCGCTGGCCCTGTACGGCCTGTTCGTCTCCACCCAGACAGTGCGGCACCGGGACTACTTCCTGCCGATCACCCGGCAGGGCGTGGTCATCGAGACGGACGACCACGCCGACAGGCCGTCCGCGCGTACGGCGGCCGTCAGCGTGGGGCTGCTCGGTCTGGCTCTCGTCGGTGTGGTGGGCCTCGCCAAAGGGGTCTCGCCCACCATCGAGTCCGGCGTGGACGCGGCCGGGATGCCGCAGGCCGTGGTCGGCGTGATCATCGCGCTTCTCGTGCTGCTGCCCGAGACCATCGCGGCGCTGCGGTCGGCCCGCCGTGACCGCGTGCAGACCAGCCTGAACCTGGCACTGGGATCGGCGATGGCCAGTATCGGTCTCACCATTCCCGCCGTCGCCCTGGCGTCTCTCTGGCTGTCGGGACCCCTGGTACTCGGTCTCGACCCCGTGCACATGGTGCTGCTCGCGCTGACCGTCGTCGTGAGCTCCCTGACGGTCGTGCCCGGCCGCGCGACCCCCCTCCAGGGCGGCGTCCACCTGGTGCTGTTCGCGGCCTACCTGGAGCTGGCCGTCAACCCGTAGCCACCGCCGGGCGCTCCCCGACGGCACGGCACGGCCCGCGACCGGCCGCACGGGTCAACCCGCGAGCGTCGCAACGGCCGGAACGCCACCCGGTCGGCGCGGCCCGTGAACCCCCTCGGTCAGTCCGTGGCCCCCACGACGGTCAGGCGAGGTACCGGCCGCGTCTCGGGCAGCAGCGCGAAGCAGCCAAGGCTCAGCAGCGCGATGACCGTCAG
This sequence comes from Streptomyces sp. NPDC043867, assembly GCF_056435845.1. NCBI lineage: Bacteria > Bacillati > Actinomycetota > Actinomycetes > Kitasatosporales > Streptomycetaceae > Streptomyces > Streptomyces sp. NPDC043867. Next base: position 245,864 of record NZ_JBWKDS010000005.1, read on the forward strand.
ATAGGCGGCCACACCCCAGGGGACACCGTCCCCCCGGGCCACGGCCGTCGCCACGAGGGGCGTCAGGGCGCCCCCGAGCACCCCTCCCAGGTTGTAGCCCAGGGCCGCGCCGGTGCAGCGCATCCGAGGCTCGAACAGCTCCGGGAGATACGCGGCGATCACCGCGAACATGGTGATGAAGGCGAGCAGCGCCACCAGGAACCCGAAGAACATGAGCAGTGGCTCACCGGTCGACAGCAGCGCCACCATCGGGAACATCCACAGCGCGGCGGCCGCGCTGCCCGTCAGACACAGCGGCCGCCGCCCGAAGCGGTCGCCCAGCATCGCGGCCACGGGCGTCAGCGAGCCCTTCACCACGACGGCGGCCATGATGCAGGCCAGCATGACGGTACGGCTCACCCCGAGCCGTTCGACGCCGTAGGCGAGGGCCCAGGTGGTCACGGCGTAGAACACCGCGTAGCCCACCGCGAGTCCGCCGGCCGTCAGCAGCACGAGCCGCCAGTGGCCGCGCACCACGTCGACGAGCGGCACGCGCGCGTGCTCCCGCAGTTCGAGGAACTCGGGGCTCTCCCTGAGCGAGCTGCGCAGCCACAGGCCGGCGAGCGCGAGGACGCCGGCCGCCCAGAAGGGCACCCGCCATCCCCAGGCCGCGAACTGCGCGTCGGACAGGGTCGCGGACAGCGCCAGCATCACGCCGTTGGCGAGGACGAACCCCAGCGAGGGGCCGATCTGGGGAAAGCTCGACCACAGTCCGCGCCGTGCGGCGGGCGCGTGCTCCGCGGTCAGCAGCACCGCGCCGCCCCACTCCCCGCCTAGCCCGAGACCTTGCAGGAAACGCAGCACGAGCAGGAGCACGGGGGCGGCGACACCGATCGAGCCGTAGGCCGGGACGCAGCCGACCGCGACGGTCGCGGCGCCGGTCAGCAGCAGCGAGGCGACCAGGACGGGCCGCCGCCCCCGGCGGTCTCCGATGTGCCCGAAGAGCACGGAACCCAGCGGCCGTGCGACGAAGCCGACCCCGAACGTCCCGAACGCCGCCAGTGTCCCCGCCAGCGGGGAGAACGTCGGGAAGAACAGCGGACCGAGGACCAGTGCGGCGGCGGTGCCGTAGACGAAGAAGTCGTAGAACTCGATGGCCGTCCCGGCGAGGGAGGCGGCCGCGAGCCTGAGCATGGAGGGTGCCCTCACGGAGCGTACGTCGTGCATGCCGCGTCAACTACCCGGAGTGATCGGCAGTTACGGGGGCGTGCGGTGGTGCGGAGCCCTCTCAGTAGGTGACCGTGATGCGCCGGGCGGGACCGTCGACGCGAATCGTGCCTCCGCAGGGGATGACGAGCTGCGGATCGGTGTGACCGAAGTCCACATCGAGGACGACCATCATGTCCGGGGCGTATCTGCCGACGGCCCTGAGGACCGCCTCGCGCTGGTCCCGCGCGTAACGGGCCTTCGCGGCCGCGTCGTTGGGCTGCTCGAAGGACCACGCCTTGGGGCGCCCCATGAGGAGGGCGGGGAAGCGCCGGAGCAGTCCGCGCTCGCCCATGCTCCGCAGGATCCGGAACACGTCCTCGGCCCTGGGCAGGTCTTCCGAGGTCTCCAGGAACAGCACGTGGCCGTCGTACACGGACGGGTCGGCGGCCATCTCGCGGTCGGCCATCAGCAGCCAGGAGAGAATCTCGATGTTGCCGCCCCAGGACCGGCCTTCGACGACGCGCTCGGCACGGTGCCAGCGCCAGCCGGTGCCCGGTTCCGTGGCGGGCTCGCGGTCGAAGGTCGACGGGTCGTCCCAGGGCCGGTCGACGTCGGTGAAACGGTCGGCGGGCCGCAACTCGTAGGGGGCGCGGGTGAAGAGGGCGGCCCGCAGCGACTCGGTGGTCGGCCCGGCCATGGCACCGGGGCGGCCCAGCTCGCACATGACGGTCGCGCCGTGGTAGCCGACGATGCCCGTGTTCCACAGGTACAGGAGCACATTCGTGTTGTCGCTGGACCCGAAGAACGGCTTCGGATGTGCCCGGATCAACTCCCGGTCCAGGAACGGCAGGACCGTGATCTGGTCGTCGCCGCCGATCGAGGCGATCACGGCCTTGACCGACGGGTCGGCGAAGGCGGCGTTCAGGTCGGCGGCGCGCTCCTCGGGCGCCGAGCCCGGCTTGCGGGTCGTCGGATACTCGACCGGCTCCAGGCCGTACACCTCCCGGAGCCGCTCAAGGCCCAGCTCGAACGGTTGCGGGAAGAGCGCGGGCAGTGCGGCGGACGGCGAGAGCACGGCTATCCGGTCCCCGGGCACGGGCTTGGGAGCGTAGACAGGGGTCGTCATGGCGAGAGGTTACGGGCGGCCGGCCGTGCGGCGCATCGTGATAAACCGGGTTCGAACAGCGGTCCTGTACGGGCCGGCAGACCGCAAGGACCGGAGGAACCGTGCCCCGCACCCTCGCCCACGCCCCGATCATGATCCTCAACGGGCCCAACCTGAACCTTCTCGGGCAGCGCCAGCCGGAGATCTACGGCTCCGACACCCTGGCCGACGTCGAGGCGCTGTGCGCCGAGGCGGCCGCGGCGCACGGCGGCACGGTGGACTTCCGCCAGTCCAATCACGAGGGCGAGCTGGTGGACTGGATCCACGAGGCACGCCTGCGTCACGCGGGCATCGTGATCAACCCGGCCGCCTACTCGCACACCTCCGTCGCGATCCTGGACGCGCTCAACACCTGCGACGGGCTTCCGGTGGTGGAGGTCCACATCTCCAACATCCATCAGCGGGAGGAGTTCCGGCACCACTCGTACGTCTCGCTGCGCGCGGACGGTGTGATCGCGGGATGCGGAGTGCAGGGGTACGCGTTCGCGGTGGAACGGATCGCGACACTGGCGGGGACGGGCCGGGCGGAGGCCTGACCGGGGACGACCGTAGGCGAGACAGGGGCTGACACCCCCGGCCCGCACGGGCCGGGGGCGGGGGAGCGCCCACCGGAGTCGGCCTAAGCCGGCGTCACCCGGCCCCAGAGCCGGCGTCACCCGGGCTCGAAGCCGGCTCACTCGGCCGCGGAGCTGGGTTCAACCGGCCGCAGAGCCGGCCTCGCAGTCGGCCTCAACCGGTGCCGAAGCCGGCCTCGACCGGCCTCAAAGCCGGCCCGCCTCCACGATCCGGCGCAGAAACCGCTGGGTCCGCTCCCGCTGCGGGGCGCCGAAGACCTCGTCGGCCGTGCCGCGTTCCAGGATCACGCCGCCGTCGAGGAAGCAGACCTGGTCGGCGACCTCACGGGCGAAGCCCATCTCGTGCGTCGCCAGCACCATGGTCATGCCCTCGTCCTTCAAGTCCCGCACGACGGCGAGGACCTCACCCACGAGTTCCGGGTCGAGGGCGGCGGTGATCTCGTCGAGAAGCAGCAGCCGGGGGCGTACGGCCAGCGCGCGGACGATCGCGGCCCGCTGCTGCTGACCACCGCTCAGCCGGTCCGGGTACTCGTCCGCCTTCGCGCCGAGCCCGAGCCGGTCGAGCAGCTCACGGGCGTGCTCCTCGGCCTGCGAGCGGCTCGCCCCGTGCACGCGGCGCGGGGCGAGCGTGACGTTCTCCAGGACGGTCATGTGCGGGAAGAGGTTGTACGCCTGGAAGACGACGCCGATCCGGCGGCGTACCGCGTCCTGGTCGGTACGGGGGTCGGTGATCTCCTCGTCGTCCAGCCAGATGGCGCCGTCGTCGATCTCCTCGAGGAGATTCGCGCAGCGCAGCAGAGTCGACTTGCCCGACCCGGAGGTGCCGATCAGCGCGGTCACCGTGTGCGGAGCGACCTCCAGGTCGACGTCCCGCAGGACGACGGACGCGCCGAAGGTCTTGCGGACGGACTCCATGCGAAGGACGGGGGAGTTGCTCATAGGGATCCTCCCTGCGCGCGTCGGCGGTCCATCCGCGCGGTGACCCAGTCCGTGAGGCGGGTCATGGGGATGGTCAGCGCGACGAAGACCAGGCCGGCGACGATGTACGGCGTGTAGTTGAGGCTGCGGCCCACGATGATGTCGGCGGCGCGCACCGCGTCGACCGCCCCGCCGATCGAGACGAGGCCGGTGTCCTTCTGGAGCGACACCAGGTCGTTGAGCAGGGGAGGCACCTGACGGCGTACGGCCTGGGGCAGGACCACATGGCGCAGCGTCTGCCGGTTGGTGAGACCGAGTGAGCGGGCCGCGGCGCGCTGCGAGGGGTGGACGGACTCGATGCCGGCGCGGAACACCTCCGCCACGTACGCCGAGTACGTCAGCGTGAGTGCCGTGCCGCCCAGCAGCACGGGGTCAACCGTCACGCCCTGCAGCCGCAGTGCGGGGACGCCCAGCACCACGATCATCAGGTTGATGATCAGGGGGAGGCCGCGGAAGAAGTCGGTGTAGGCGGCGGCCAGCGCGCGCACGGGGAAGAACACCGGACCGCGCAGCGTGCGGGCCACGGCGATCAGCATGCCGAGGACGAGGACCGCGGCGCCGCAGACGAGCAGGAGGCGGACGTTGAGCCAGAGCCCTTCCAGGACCTTGGGGAGCGCCTCGCGCGCGTACTGCGCGTTGAAGAAGGTCTCCTGGGTGCGCGGCCAGCCGGGAGCGCTGACGACCACGAGGTACAGGACGACACCGGTGACGAGGGTGGAGACCGCGGCGATCGCCGTCGCGCGGCGGGTGCGGGCGCGCTTGTGGCGCTCCCGCCCGATCCGCCGCTGCGAGGGGACGTACGTCTCGCGCAGGTCCTCACCGGAGCTGTCCCCGGACAGCTCCTTGGTGACCGTCACTTGAGGACCGGGGCGTCGACGGCGTCGGACAGCCACTGCTTCTCGATCTTCGCAAGTGTGCCGTCCTCGCGGAGGGCGTCGACGGCGTCCGTCACGCACGAGGTCAGCGCGCTGCCCTTGTCGAGCACGAGCCCGAACTGCTCCGGCGTACCGCCCTGGTTCTCGAACTGGCCGACGATCTTCGCGTCCGTCACCTCGGCCGCCGTGATGTAGAAGGCGGTCGGCAGGTCGGTGACGATGGCGTCGACCTGGCCGTTCTTGAGTGCGGACTTGGCCTGGTCGTTCTTCGCGTACGCGGCGGGCTGTCGCGTCGGCCGCACCACGTCGTCGATGTAGTTCAGGCTGGTGGTGCCGACCTGCGCGCCGAGCTTCAGGCCCTTGAGGCCGTCGAGGTTCTTCGCCCGGGCGGCCTTGGACCCCTTCAGCGCGATGACGGCCTGGCGGACGTCGTAGTAGCCGGACGAGAAGTCCACGGCCTTCTTGCGTTCGGCACTGATCGACACCTGGTTGATGTCGAGGTCGAAGGTCTTCTCACCGGGCGCGAAGGCCTTGTTGAAGGGGACGGTCTGCCAGACGACGTCGCCCTTGCCGTAACCGAGCCGCTGCGCGACGGCGTAGGCGACGGCCGACTCGAAGCCCTTGCCGTTCGCCGGCTTGCCGTCCTTGAACCAGGGTTCGTACGCCGGTTCGTCGGTGGCGATCGTCAGCTTCCCGGCGGTCTCGGTACGCAACTCGCCCTGGGCGCAGGCCTTCGAGGCGCTCCCGGAGGCCTTGTCGTCCGTCTTGTCCTCCGGCTGCGGCGCACAGGCCGCGGCGGCGAAGAGCAGGGTGACGGTGGCGGCGGACGCGGCGCGGCGCAGGGCACGTGGGGCGAGAGACATGGCGGGAGAGTGACAGCGCGGCGACCTGTCTGTCCAGGTCACGACAGGAATTGTCCGCATCGTGGGAACGGGTGTTGCATTCCTGTGAACGGCGCCCGGCCGGCGAGCACTCGGGGCCGGGCCGCCGGCCGGGGGCGGGGAAATCGAACGGCCGGCGGCCCCTTCCGCGCAGGCGCCGTCTCCTGTGCGGGAAGCTTCCAGTGGACTGCACCACTGCGCGCGCCGGGAGCGCGCGCGTGCCACCGGCGCGTGCGGTCGCTTCACACGGGGCGCGTGACGCACGCCCCCTCGGTGGCCGGCACCGGGCCCGCCTCACCAGCCCCGGGCGCGCCACTCCGGGAGGTGCGGACGTTCGGCGCCCAGCGTCGTGTCGTTGCCGTGTCCCGGGTAGACCCAGGTCTCGTCCGACAGCGGGCCGAAGATCTTCGCCTCCACGTCGTCGATGAGGGTGGTGAAGGCCTGCGGGTCCTTGCGTGTGTTGCCCACACCGCCCGGGAAGAGACAGTCACCCGTGAACACATGCGCGTGCCCGTGCGGATCGTCGTAGACGAGCGCGATCGAACCCGGCGTGTGACCCACCAGGTGGCGTGCGGTGAGTTCCACGCGCCCCACCCGGATCGGGTCGCCGTCGTCGACCAGGACGTCGGTCGGCACCGGGATGCCCTCGGCGTCGTCGCGGCCCGCGTAGGTGCGCGCTCCGGTGGCCGCCACGACCTCCGCGAGCGCCTGCCAGTGGTCGCCGTGCCGGTGCGTGGTGACGACGGACGCGATGCCGTCGTCACCGATCAGCGTGAGCAGCGTCGAGGCGTCGTTCGCCGCGTCGATCAGCAACTGCTCGCCGGTCGCCCGGCAGCGCAGCAGATAAGCGTTGTTGTCCATGGGGCCGACCGCGACCTTGGAGATCATCAGGTCCGGCAGCTCGTGCACATCGGCGGGTCCGCCGACCTTCACCGCTCCGCTGTACGTCATGGCGGCAGCCTATAGCGGGGGGAGGGCGGGAAGCGGGCCGCCGTCGACGGTCAGGTCCGTCCCCTCGCGGCGCCCCGACAGCCAGCCGAGCAGCGCGGGCGCGGGGCCGGTCACCGTGACCTCCGGGGTGCCCTGCGGGCCGCGTCCCGTGCTCCACGCGCGTGTGGAGTCCGTTACCCGGGTGGACGGCACATCGGGATGCCCGGCGAAACGGTCGGCGAGGAACTCGATCTCCCGCGCCACGAACTCCTCCGGAAGATCCTCGAGCTCGTACCCGATGCCGAGGTCCACGTGATGCAGCTCCACCTCCACCCAGCGCCGGAACGGCACCCGGGACGCGGAGTCCTTGACGCCGTTGCGCAGCTCCACCGTGCGGGACCAGTCCGCGGGTGCGGCCCCGGCCTCCTGGAACCGGGCCGCGCTCTCGCGCACGTCCGTGAGCTGCTGCGCCAGGGGGCGTGGCGCGTCCCGCTCGATGTCCGCGTCCCGGGCGTCCCCTGACACGTACATAGGGCGCCCGGCGAGGACGTTCACGAGCGCGTCCGCGTTGCGGGCGAGGTGGGCGAGGACATGGCCGCGGCTCCAGCCGGGCAGCCGTGACGACTCGGTCACTGCGGCGTTGTCCAGTCGGCCGGCTGCGCTGAGGAGCCGTTCGGTCGCGTCACGTACTGACGCCAGGTCGCGCACATGATCGTTCATGGATCCGACGATAGCCGCGCCACACCTTCGGGTGAAGGTGCTCGACCTCACCCATAAATCGAATGTGCGTGCTATAAGGTCGAGCGTGGCGTCGGGCATGCTGGATGGTCCGGGATTGTTACCAACCATGGGATCCGACCGGCGTTGTCAGTGGCTCCCCCTAGTCTGAAGAAGACGGGGCCTCGCCCCTGTCACTTCTCTCAAGAAAGGTGCGGACCGGCGTGGCCGACCGTCTCATCGTCCGTGGAGCGCGCGAGCACAATCTGAAGAATGTCTCGCTCGACCTCCCGCGCGACTCGCTCATCGTCTTCACGGGCCTGTCGGGGTCGGGCAAGTCCTCCCTCGCCTTCGACACCATCTTCGCCGAGGGCCAGCGCAGGTACGTCGAGTCCCTCTCGTCGTACGCCCGGCAGTTCCTCGGTCAGATGGACAAGCCGGACGTCGACTTCATCGAGGGCCTGTCCCCGGCCGTCTCCATCGACCAGAAGTCGACCTCGCGCAACCCGCGCTCGACGGTCGGCACCATCACCGAGGTCTACGACTACCTGCGGCTGCTCTTCGCGCGCATCGGCAAGCCGCACTGTCCCGAGTGCGGCCGTCCGATCTCCCGCCAGTCGCCGCAGGCCATCGTCGACAAGGTCCTGGAGCTGCCGGAGGGAAGCCGCTTCCAGGTGCTGTCGCCCCTGGTGCGCGAGCGCAAGGGGGAGTTCGTCGACCTCTTCGCCGACCTCCAGACCAAGGGGTACAGCCGCGCCCGGGTCGACGGCGAGACGATCCAGCTCACCGAGCCGCCCACGCTCAAGAAGCAGGAGAAGCACACCATCGAGGTGGTCGTCGACCGCCTCACGGTGAAGGACGGCGCCAAGCGCCGCCTCACCGACTCCGTGGAGACCGCCCTCGGGCTCTCCGGCGGCATGGTCGTCCTGGACTTCGTCGACCTCCCGGCCGACGACCCCGAGCGCGAACGCATGTACTCGGAGCACCTGTACTGCCCGTACGACGACCTGTCGTTCGAAGAGCTGGAGCCCCGCTCCTTCTCCTTCAACTCCCCCTTCGGCGCCTGCCCCGAGTGCACCGGTATCGGTACGCGCATGGAGGTCGACCCCGAGCTGATCGTCCCGGACGAGGACAAGTCCCTCGACGAGGGAGCCATCCACCCCTGGTCGCACGGACACACCAAGGAGTACTTCGGACGTCTCGTCGGAGCCCTCGCGGACGCCCTCGGATTCCGGACCGACATGCCCTTCGCCGGTCTGCCGCAGCGCGCCCGGAAGGCCCTGCTCCACGGACACAAGACCCAGATCGAGGTCCGCTACCGCAACCGCTACGGACGCGAGCGGGTGTACACCACGCCCTTCGAGGGCGCCGTCCCGTTCGTCAAGCGGCGGCACAGCGAGGCCGAGAGCGACGCCAGCCGGGAGCGCTTCGAGGGCTACATGCGCGAGGTGCCCTGCCCCACCTGTCACGGCACGCGCCTGAAGCCGATCGTCCTCGCGGTCACGGTCATGGAGAAGTCGATCGCGGAGGTCTCCGCGATGTCCATCAGCGACTGCGCGGACTTCCTCGGCAAGCTGAAGCTCAACGCCCGGGACAAGAAGATCGCCGAGCGCGTCCTGAAGGAGGTCAACGAACGGCTGCGCTTCCTGGTCGACGTCGGCCTCGACTACCTCTCGCTGAACCGCGCGGCCGGCACCCTCTCCGGCGGCGAGGCCCAGCGCATCCGCCTGGCGACACAGATCGGCTCCGGCCTGGTCGGTGTCCTGTACGTCCTGGACGAGCCGTCCATCGGCCTGCACCAGCGCGACAACCACCGGCTGATCGAGACGCTGGTCCGGCTGCGTGACATGGGCAACACGCTCATCGTCGTCGAGCACGACGAGGACACCATCAAGGTCGCGGACTGGGTGGTCGACATCGGCCCCGGCGCGGGCGAGCACGGCGGCAAGGTCGTGCACAGCGGTTCCCTGAAGGAACTGCTCGCCAACGACGACTCGGTCACCGGCCAGTACCTGTCGGGCAAGAGGCAGATCGCCCTCCCGGACGTCCGGCGGCCCACCGACCCGAGCCGCCGGCTCACGGTCCACGGCGCCCGGGAGAACAACCTCCGGGACATCGACGTGTCCTTCCCGCTCGGCGTGCTCACTGCCGTCACGGGCGTCTCGGGCTCCGGGAAGTCGACGCTGGTCAACGACATCCTGTACACGCACCTCGCCCGCGAACTGAACGGCGCACGCAACGTCCCCGGCCGGCACACACGCGTGGAGGGCGACGACCTCGTCGACAAGGTCGTGCACGTCGACCAGTCGCCCATCGGCCGTACGCCCCGGTCCAACCCGGCGACGTACACCGGAGTCTTCGACCACGTCCGCCGGCTGTTCGCCGAGACGACCGAGGCGAAGGTGCGGGGCTATCTGCCCGGCCGCTTCTCCTTCAACGTCAAGGGCGGCCGCTGCGAGAACTGCTCCGGCGACGGCACGATCAAGATCGAGATGAACTTCCTGCCCGACGTGTACGTCCCGTGCGAGGTCTGCCACGGGGCGCGCTACAACCGGGAGACCCTGGACGTCCACTACAAGGGCAAGTCCATCGCCGAGGTCCTCGACATGCCGATCGAGGAGGCCATGGACTTCTTCGAGGCCGTACCGGCGATCTCCCGGCACCTCAGGACGCTCAACGACGTCGGCCTCGGCTACGTACGGCTCGGCCAGTCCGCGCCGACGCTGTCCGGCGGTGAGGCGCAGCGCGTCAAGCTCGCCAGCGAGCTGCAGAAGCGGTCCACGGGCCGCACGGTGTACGTGCTGGACGAGCCGACCACCGGTCTGCACTTCGAGGACATCAGCAAGCTGATCAAGGTGCTCTCGGGCCTGGTGGACAAGGGCAACACGGTCATCGTCATCGAGCACAACCTCGACGTCGTCAAGACCGCCGACTGGGTCGTCGACATGGGCCCCGAGGGCGGCAGCGGCGGTGGCCTGGTCATCGCGGAGGGCACGCCGGAAGAGGTCGCCGGAGTCCCGGCCAGCCACACCGGCAAGTTCCTTCGCGAGATCCTCGGCGCCGACCGGATCAGCGACGGCACGTCGGTGAAGGCTCCGCGCAAGGCCCCGGCCAAGAAGACGGTCGCTGCCGGGTCACCGGCCCGCAAGACGGCCACCGAGGCCGTCAGCGGCACGGCCGCCAAGAAGACCGCCGCGGCCCCGAAGAAGACGCCGGTCAAGAAGGCGCCGGCGAAGAAGACGGCCACGAAGGCGGCGCCCGCGAAGAAGACCACGCGGGCCCGCAAGGCCTGACCGGCGGACGCGCGCCCGCACCGGGCCTGACGCGTCACCGGAAGCGGGGGGGGGGGGGGGGGGGGGGGTTGTTGGGGGGGGGGGGGGGGGGTGGGGGGGGGTGGGGGGGGGGGATGGAGTCAATTCTCTGCCAGCCCCATGGAGA
>NZ_JBWKDS010000005.1:256620-286491 GCF_056435845.1 Streptomyces sp. NPDC043867
AAAAACCACCCCTGCCACCCAATCTCCCTGTCGGCCCCCCCCCCCCCCCCCCCCACCCCCCCCCCCCCCCCCCCCCCACCCCACCCCCCCCCCCCCCCCCCCCCCCCCCGCGGCGTTTGCCGAGGGCTCAAGCGTGTCGCGGTCCGGGCCCCCCGGCCTCCCCCATGGGCCTACGCGTCGGCCAGCTCGGAGGCGTACGGCGGCTGCGCGCCCGCGCGGGAGCAGGTGACGGCCGCCGCGCGGGCCGCGAACGTCAGCAGTTCCGTCCAGTCGCCCGGGCCGAGACCGGCCAGGGCCTCGGGCGACAGAGCGCCCCGGGCGGCGAGGCCGTGCAGCAGCGCCGCGTTCACCGTGTCACCGGCGCCGATCGTGTCCACGACCTCGACAGATTCGCCGGGCACCGAGAGCGCCGCACCGTCGCGGGTGAAGACGGTCAGGCCGGCCCCGCCCCGTGTGACCACGACGGCTGCGGGGCCCGCGGCCAGCCACTCGGCCGGGGTGCCGCCGAGCCACTCCCCGTCCTCCGCGGACAGCTTGAGCAGAGAGACCGAGGGCAGCCAGCTCCTGAACCGGGCCCGGTAGGCGTCCGCGTCGGGGATCAGCCCTGCCCGGATGTTCGGGTCGAGCGCGGTGAACACGCCCCGCGCGGCGGCGGTCCGCATCAGTTCCTCGTAGGCGCTCGCGCCCGGCTCCAGGACGAGTGAGCAGGTACCGAAGGACACCGCGGCCGTCGCGTCCGGGAGGCGGTCGGGTACGGAGAACAGGCGGTCGGCCGTGCCCTCGACGTAGAAGGAGTACGCGGCCGAACCGTCCGCGCCGACCGAGGCGACGGCCAGCGTCGTGGGCTGCGCGCCGCGCTGCACCGACGACACGTCCACGCCCGCCTCGCGCAACCCGTCCAGCAGCGCCTCACCGAAGGCGTCGGACGAGACGCGGGAGCAGAAGGCGGTGGGAGAGCCGAGGCGGCCGAGGGCCACCGCCGTGTTGTACGGGCCGCCGCCGAGACGGGGCGACAGGTTCACGAGCGCCCCCGCGCCCTGCGGCACCAGATCGATCAGAGCCTCACCGGCGACGACGATCACGACGCGGGTCCTTTCTCGCGGCGGTCGGAGCGCACGGCGCGCTCGGAAGGGTGACTGTGTCCGGAGCGGTCCGTGCGGGCGGAGCGCTCCGAACGCGCCGGACGGCCGGGACTGTCGGCGCCCACGGTGCCGAGAGGGTCAGGACCGTCGGATCCGCCGGAGCCAGAGGCGTCGGATCCGCCGGGGCCATCCGTGGCCCGGCGGTCCACGGTGCCCGTACGGCTCTCGGAGGCCCGGCGCTCCTCGGGGCAGCCGCACGACGTGCGGTGGACGAAGGTGCACGGCAGCCGTACGGTGCGGCCCGGCCGGTCCGGCGAGGCCAGCCGCTCCAGGAGCAGCCGGACGGCCTGGGCCCCCATCTCCCTGCTGGGCTGGGAGACCGCGGTCAGCCGGGGCGAGAAGAGGTCCGCCCACGCGAAGTCGTCGAAGCAGCACAGCGCCAGGTCGTCCGGTACGGACAGACCGAGATCGCGTACGGCACGCAGCGCGCCGATGGTCATCGCGTTGTTCCCGGTGACCAGAGCCGTGGGAGGCGCGGCGAGGGCGAGCAGCGCGCCCGTCGCGTGCTCCGCCGCCCGCGACTGCGAGTCACCGTGCATCACGAGCCGTTCGTCGTACGGCAGTCCCGCCCCCGCCAGTCCGTGCCGGTAGCCGGAGATCCGCTCGCCGGTGGTGCTGAGGCCGGGCAGGCCCGCGACCAGTCCGATGCGTCTGTGGCCGAGTCCGGTGAGATGGCTGACCAGTCGTGCCATCGGCTCGGCGTTCTCGGCGCTGATCTGGTCGAAGCGGTACGGGTGCGTTGACGATCCGTCGTCACCGGACGCGCGGACGCCTCCGGCACTTGTTTTCCTCTCCCAGGTGTCGTCGACCAGGCGGTCCAGGAACACTGCCGGAACGTCATGCCGTCCCAGATAGTCCACAAGTCCCCGGGGGGCGGCCGAGGGGGCGACGATGACACCGTCGACCCGCCGCTCGTGCAGGAGCCGGACGACTTTACGCTCGTGCTCGGGATCGTCGTGCGGATCGGCGATGAGCAGGCTGTACCCGTGCTCCAGCGCCCCGGCCTCCACACCCTGGAGGATCTCCGTGAAGTACGGATTGCTGATCGCCGAGACCGCGAGCCCGATCGACCGGGTGCGCGCGGTGACCAGCGAGCGGGCCAGTGTGTTGGGCGTGTAGCCGAGCGCCTCGATGGCGTCGAGGACGGCCTGACGGGTGTGGGGGCGCACCGGCCGCGAGTCGTTCAGGACGTGCGAGACCGTCGCGATCGACACCCCCGCGTGTCGCGCCACGTCCACCATTGTCGCCACGGCGTTCCCTTTCATCACGAGGCTCTCGGGCAGGTCCTCGCGGGAACCTATCCCATCCGGACGGCGGACGTAAACGCTTACGTAGGCGTTTACGTTGGGTGACGTAAACGTTTACGCAAGCGTTTACGTAGACTGGCTTAAACGTTTACGCGAGCGTTTACGTAGGTGTTGGCGTAAACGCTCGCGTAAACGTTTAAGCCCGGGCGTCCACGGACGTCCGCACCCTCGCGCCCACGCTCACTCGCGCCCGTCCGCCGCGCCGCGTCCCGGCCGGAGCGGAGTGCTCCGCCCCGGTATCGTCGGTGCGCCACACCCCTCACTACCGTCCGACCAGGGGAGACCTCATGCCCGGCCGACCGTCCGCGAGCCGCCGTACCGTCCTGCGAGGGGCCGCCGCGACGCCCGTCGCGGGGCTCGGTCTCGCCGCCTGTTCGTCGGGGGACGACAAGGGTGGGGTGCCGCCGACGCCCACCGCATCCGTGGAGCTCGGCGCGGAGAACGAGATCCCCAAAGGCAGCGCCAAGCTGTACCGGGACCACAACGTGGTGGTCAGCCACGCCGAGGACGGTTCCCTGAAGGCGTACAGCACGATCTGTACGCACGCGGGGTGCCCCATCAACAAGCTGGCGGGGACGACTCTCATGTGTCCCTGTCACGGCAGTGAGTTCGACGCGACGACGGGCAAGGTGCTGCATCTGCCGGCCACCGAGCCGCTCAACGAACTGCCCGTGGAGGTCAGGAACGGGAAGATCGTCACGGGCCCGCCGGCCTGACGGCGTCAGTCCCAGTCCCAGGCGATCCCCACGATGCCCGACCGCACCCGCGGCTCGACCAGGTGCACCGAGCTGTGCTGCCCGCTCAGCGTCAGCTCCTGGCGGCCGGCGCGCGGTGCCGCCGCGGAGTGCTGGGTGAACCGGTGGCAGCGCGCGGGCAGCGCCCGTTCGTCGAACCGCACCTGGAGCGCGTACTGGCCGCCCGCGAAGCCGAACCCGCGGAGATACTCGCTGGACGCGCCGGCCGTGCCGTCGTCGAAGCCGTAGCGGAAGAGGAACGTGTCACCGGCGCGCAGCCGGGTGTCGAAGAGGAGCTCGGCCACGAGGACTCCGGTGTCATGGTGCCAGCGCACCCGGCCCGTGCGGCAGTTCTCCATGGCGTGCACCGCCATCCGGTTCGGGGTGCAGCCCGGGTCGCCGTGGTGGATGGCCACATACCGGTCCACGCCGTCCTGGTGGGCGCGCACGATGTGCTGCGACTCGCGGCCCTGGAGTTCGCGGTGCGCGCCGATGCGCACCCGCTCGTGGTGGCCGATGGTGTGCAGTCCGCCGTCGAGCGGGGACTCCAGTTCGCCGAGCAGGCGTTCAAGGACACCGGAGGCTTCCACCAGGGCGCGGTACGAGCGGCTCGCGGGGCGTTCCGGGCCCGGCTGGTCCCCGCTGTTCGCGAGCAGTCTGATCAGCGACTCGTCCGGCAGCTGGAGGATCTCCTCCAGGGCGCGTACCGCGCGCAGCGACTCGGGACGCTGCGGTCGCCGTGCGCCCTGCTGCCAGTAACTGAGGCTCGTCACACCGACCTTGACCCCGTAGCGCGACAGGTGGTGCTGCACGCGCTGCAGGGGCAGCCCGCGGGCGGCTATCGCGGCGCGCAGCGCGATATGGAAGGGGCCGCCCCGCAGGGCCGTCTCCAGCTCCGCCGGGGCGAGGTCCACGTGCTCTGTGCCGTGCCGCATGCGCGGGCCTTTCTGTGAATGTTCACAAACGGCTGGTCAGACCGTTCGCGCGGGTTCCGGAGGCCGCCTGGTGGGAGTGCGGGGATGGTTCACACCCGTACGGCGCTGTTCACGGCCCCAAGTTGCACCGCATTGAAGCGTGTTGACCAAGTCCCGACAACACCTGATGCTCAACCGCAGTGTCCGACGCGGTCCGCTCAGCTCCTCGAACCCCAATCGGGAGGACGCGATGCGCCTCAGTGGGCTCATCGTCCCCGTGGTCGCCCCGGTGATCGTCCTGGCGGCCGTCTGCGCCGGACCGACGCCGGCCGCGGGACCGACGCCGGCCGCGGGACCGACGCCGGCCGTGGGACCGATTCGGGCCGCCGGGGCGCCGGCCGACGCCGCACCCGCCGTCTTGGCCGCCCCGGCCCCTCCCGCTGACCCGGCGCCCCCGGCCTCCGGCCGTCCGGTGACCCCCGCACCCGCTCCCGACCCGGAGACCCCCGAGACCAAGGACGCCGAGGACACCCGGGAGCCGGAAGAGGGGAACGGGACCGGCCTGACCGTCGCCGTCGTCTCGGCGCTGGCCGGCGGCGGCGCCCTCCTGGCCCTCGTGCTGAGTGCCGCACGGGCCCTGCGGCGGGGCAGCGGCTAGGTGTATTGATCACGAGCGTTGTCGACACCAGCCGGTCCGATGGCCGGTCCGGACGGCTGGCTCAGGCCGACGGGGTGGGCGGACGCTCCCAGGCGGCTGGCCCAGGGGGGAGGGCCCAGACGCCGGCCAGGGGACCGACCCTTGCTCGCCCGGCGCCGTCGCGTCCTCCGAGGCCGGCCGGGGTGGCCCGGCGGGAGCGTGCCCCGTGCGGTTGTCCACAGGCGCGGCCGGGACCTCGGCACGCTGTCACCCCTCGCCAGTAGGGTGTGAGACATGGCCGACCCCTCCAGCTACCGCCCCAAGCCGGGAGAGATCCCGGACACACCCGGGGTCTACAAATTCCGCGACGAGCACCGCCGGGTGATCTACGTCGGAAAGGCGAAGAGCCTGCGCCAGCGCCTGAACAGTTACTTCCAGGACCTGGCGGGACTCCACCCGCGCACCCGCACGATGGTCACCACGGCCGCGTCCGTGGAGTGGACCGTGGTGTCCACGGAGGTCGAGGCGCTGCAGCTGGAGTACTCCTGGATCAAGGAGTTCGACCCCCGGTTCAACGTCAAGTACCGCGACGACAAGAGCTACCCGTACCTCGCGGTGACCATGAACGAGGAATTCCCCCGCGTGCAGGTGATGCGCGGCCAGAAGCGCAAGGGCGTGCGCTACTTCGGGCCGTACGGACACGCGTGGGCCATCCGCGACACCGTCGACCTGCTGCTGCGCGTCTTCCCCGTGCGCACGTGCTCTGCGGGCGTCTTCAAGAACGCCGCCCGCACCGGCCGCCCCTGCCTCCTCGGCTACATCGGCAAGTGCTCCGCCCCGTGCGTCGGCCGGGTCTCGCCCGACGAGCACGGCGAACTGGCCGACGAGTTCTGCGACTTCATGGCCGGCCGTACGGGCACGTACATCCGCCGCCTCGAGCAGCAGATGGCCGGCGCCGCCGAGGAGATGGAGTACGAGCGGGCGGCTCGCCTGCGTGACGACATCGGGGCCCTGAAGAAGGCGATGGAGAAGAACGCGGTCGTGCTCGCCGACGCGACCGACGCCGACCTGATGGCCGTCGCGGAGGACGAGCTGGAAGCCGCCGTGCAGATCTTCCACGTCCGCGGCGGCCGGGTGCGCGGCCAGCGCGGCTGGGTCACCGACAAGGTGGAGGCCGTCACCACCGGTGACCTCGTCGAGCACGCGCTCCAGCAGCTGTACGGCGAGGAGACCGGCGACTCCGTGCCCAAGGAGGTCCTCGTCCCGGCCCTGCCCGACCTCGTGGAGTCGGTCCAGGAGTGGCTCACCGCCCGCCGCGGGTCGAACGTGTCGCTGCGCATCCCCCAGCGCGGGGACAAGAAGGCGCTCATGGAGACCGTGCAGCGCAACGCGCAGCAGGCGCTCGTGCTGCACAAGACGAAGCGTGCCTCCGACCTGACCACCCGTTCGCGCGCCCTGGAGGAGATCGCCGAGGCCCTCGACCTGGAGAGCGCGCCCCTGCGGATCGAGTGCTACGACATCTCGCACCTCCAGGGCGACGACGTGGTGGCCTCCATGGTGGTCTTCGAGGACGGGCTCGCCCGCAAGAGCGAGTACCGGCGCTTCCAGATCAAGGGCTTCGAGGGACAGGACGACGTCCGGTCCATGCACGAGGTGATCAGCCGCCGCTTCCGGCGCTACCTCTCCGAGAAGGAGAGGACGGGCGAGTGGGCCGACGGCGGCCCCGAGCTCACCGAGGAGGACGGCCGCCCCAAGCGGTTCGCCTACCCGCCGCAGCTCATCGTCGTCGACGGCGGCCGGCCGCAGGTCGCCGCCGCCAAGCGGGCCCTGGACGAGCTCGGCATCGACGACATCGCCGTCTGCGGCCTCGCCAAGCGCCTGGAAGAGGTGTGGGTGCCCGCCGAGGACGACCCGGTGGTGCTCCCGCGCACCAGCGAGGGCCTCTATCTGCTCCAGCGCGTCCGCGACGAGGCCCACCGCTTCGCGATCACCTACCAGCGCGCCAAGCGGGCCAAGCGCTTCCGCGCGAGCCCCCTGGACGACGTGCCGGGTCTGGGCGAGACCCGCAAGCAGGCGTTGATCAAGCACTTCGGTTCGGTGAGAAAGCTGCGGTCCGCGACAATCGACCAGATCTGTGAAGTCCCCGGCATAGGCCGTAAGACCGCCGAGGCGATCGCCGTGGCCTTCGCACAGGCGGCCCCGGCCGCACCCGCCGTCAACACGGCGACCGGAGAGATCATGGAAGAAGAGGAACCCGGGACGACCGCGGGTTCCTCGGGGGAGCCCGTGTCCGCAGGCTCCTCGGACGAGCGACGGGGGCAGGAGAGATGACCGGACACCACGCTGAGGAAGAACGCCCGGCACAGGGCCGTGAAACGCACAAGGAAGCAGGCGAGGACCACCCGGAGCTCGCGGCGGGCCAGGACGCCGCGGGCCAGGAGCCGGCAGCCGGGGGAGACGGAGCACAGGTGAGTACGGGCATCGAGAAGGCCGGGGTCCCGGAGGTGGCCATCCCCGAGCTGGTGATCATCTCCGGCATGTCCGGAGCGGGCAGGTCGACGGCCGCCAAGTGTCTGGAGGACCTCGGCTGGTTCGTCGTCGACAACCTGCCGCCGGCACTGATCCCCACCATGGTGGAGCTCGGCGCCCGCTCCCAGGGCAACGTCGCGAGGATCGCGGTCGTCGTCGACGTCCGCGGCCGGCGCTTCTTCGACAACCTGCGCGAGTCGCTCGCCGACCTGGCGGCGCGGCACGTCACCCGGCGCATCGTCTTCCTGGAGTCCTCGGACGAGGCGCTCGTGCGCCGGTTCGAGTCCGTGCGCCGCCCGCACCCCCTCCAGGGTGACGGCCGGATCGTCGACGGCATCGCCGCCGAGCGCGAACTGCTGCGCGAGCTGCGCGGCGACGCCGACCTGGTGATCGACACCTCCAGCCTGAACGTGCACGAGCTGCGCGCCAAGATGGACGCCCAGTTCGCCGGCGAGGAGGAGCCCGAGCTGCGGGCCACCGTCATGTCCTTCGGCTTCAAATACGGCCTGCCGGTCGACGCCGACCTGGTCGTGGACATGCGCTTCCTGCCCAACCCGCACTGGGTCCCGGAGCTGCGCCCCTTCACCGGCCTCAACGAGGAGGTCGCCAATTACGTGCTCAACCAGCCCGGTGCCAAGGAGTTCCTCGACCGCTACACCGAGCTGCTCCAGCTCATCGCCGCCGGATACCGGCGCGAGGGCAAGCGGTACGTGACCATCGCGGTCGGCTGCACCGGCGGCAAGCACCGCTCGGTCGCCACGTCCGAGAGGCTCGCCGCCCGGCTGGCGTCCGAGGGAGTGGAGACGGTCGTCGTCCACCGGGACATGGGCCGCGAATGACCGGAAGTGCACTGCGGCTGGCAAGGCTGCGCCGGTCCACTCCCGAGGGCCGCGGCGGCAAGGCGCGCCGCCGGGGCGCCCAGCCGAAGGTCGTCGCCCTCGGCGGCGGCATGGGTCTGTCCGCCTCGCTGGCCGCGCTGCGCCGGATCACCGGCGACCTCACCGCCGTCGTCACGGTGGCCGACGACGGCGGCTCCAGCGGGCGCCTGCGCGACGAGCTGGGCGTGCTCCCGCCCGGTGACCTGCGCAAGGCGCTGGCCGCGCTGTGCGGCGACGACGACTGGGGGCAGACCTGGGCCCGCGTCATCCAGCACCGCTTCCAGTCCAAGGGCGACCTGCACGAGCACGCGGTCGGCAATCTGCTGATCGTCGCCCTGTGGGAGCAGCTCGGCGACCACGTCCAGGCCCTGGACCTGGTGGGCAGGCTCCTCGGCGCGCAGGGCCGCGTCCTGCCCATGTCCGCGGTGCCCCTGGAGCTCCAGGCCCTGGTCAAGGGCCACGACCCGGCCCGGCCCGACGACGTCGACACCGTCCGCGGCCAGGCCACCGTCGCTCTCACGCCCGGCGAGGTGCAGTCCGTGCACGTCGTGCCGCACGGCCCGCCCGCCGTCCCCGAGGCCGTGGCAGCGGTCCTCGACGCGGACTGGGTGGTGCTCGGACCGGGCTCCTGGTTCTCCTCCGTGATCCCGCATCTGCTGGTGCCAGGCCTGCTCGACGCGCTGACGCAGACGAAGGCGCGCCGGGTGCTCTCCCTGAACCTCGTCCCGCAGCCCGGAGAAACCGATGGCTTCTCCCCGCAGCGTCATTTGGAGGTTTTGGGACGACACGCCCCTAAACTCGCCCTGGACGTGGTGCTGGCCGACGAGGCCGCCGTGCCCGACCGCGACTCACTGACCGATGCCGCCAAGCGGTTCGGCGCCGCGGTCGAGCTGGCGCCGGTGGCCCGGACCGACGGCACTCCGCGGCACGACCCGGAGCTGTTGGCCGCCGCGTACGACCGTATTTTTCGGATGCATGGAAGGATCGGCCCATGGCGATGACGGCAGCGGTGAAGGACGAGATCTCCCGGCTTCCCGTCACCCGGACCTGCTGCAGAAAGGCGGAGGTCTCCGCCATTCTGCGGTTCGCGGGCGGCCTTCACCTGGTGAGCGGCCGGATCGTGATCGAGGCGGAGCTGGACACCGCGATGGCGGCACGCCGGCTGAAGCGGGACATCCTGGAGATCTTCGGCCACAGTTCCGAACTGATCGTGATGGCGCCCGGCGGGCTGCGCCGCGGCTCGCGCTACGTCGTGCGCGTCGTCGCGGGCGGTGACCAGCTGGCCCGTCAGACGGGGCTCGTCGACGGCCGCGGCCGTCCGATCCGGGGGCTGCCCCCGCAGGTGGTCTCGGGGGCCACCTGCGACGCGGAGGCGGCCTGGCGCGGCGCGTTCCTCGCGCACGGTTCGCTCACCGAGCCGGGGCGCTCATCCTCCCTCGAGGTGACCTGCCCGGGCCCGGAGGCCGCACTCGCGCTGGTCGGCGCGGCCCGCCGGCTGTCGATCGGGGCGAAGGCCCGCGAGGTCCGCGGCGTGGACCGCGTGGTCGTCCGCGACGGCGACGCCATCGGGGCGCTGCTCACCCGTCTGGGCGCCCACGAGTCGGTGCTGGCCTGGGAGGAGCGCCGGATGCGCCGGGAGGTCCGCGCCACGGCCAACCGGCTCGCCAACTTCGACGACGCCAACCTGCGCCGCTCGGCCCGCGCCGCCGTCGCCGCCGGGGCCCGCGTGCAGCGCGCCCTGGAAATCCTCGGCGAGGAGGTCCCCGAGCACCTCGCCGCCGCCGGCCGGCTGCGCATGGAGCACAAGCAGGCCTCCCTCGAGGAGCTGGGCGCGCTCGCCGACCCGCCGCTGACCAAGGACGCCGTCGCCGGCCGGATCCGCCGGCTGCTCGCCATGGCCGACAAGCGGGCCCAGGACCTCGGCATCCCGAGCACGGAGTCCAACCTCAGCGAGGAGATGGCCGACAACCTCGTGGGCTGACGCGCCAGGGCCGGTCCCGGCCGCGCGCACAAAGACCAACACGCCGGTGCCGACGCCCACTTGGGTGATCGGCACCGGCGTTTCCCGATGCTGACGCACCCTTGACTTGATGCTCGGGTGTCATGAGCCTGGCTCTGTCCGCCGCCGTGGCGGACCAGTGCAAAGGGGACTCATGAGACGAAGAGCGAGAGCGATCCTCGCTGCGAGCGCGCTCCTGCTGGGTGGCGCGGGTCTGGCCCCGGCCGCCCGGGCGCAGGACGGCAGTTCACCCGAGCCGGACGCGAACGCCGTCAAGGTGTTCCGCGCCGAGGTCACGAAGCAGCAGGTACCCCTGCTGCTCGCGGCCGGACAGGACGGCCACGAACTCGGCGAACAGGCGCCGGGCAAGGGGACCGCGACGGTCGAGGTCTACCTCACCGACAAGCAGGCGCAGAAGCTGGAGAAGCAGGGCGTCGCACTCACCGGGCACACGCTCTCGGCCAGGGCCGAGGCGCGGGTGACGGCGGCGGGCGACGGCGTGTTCCGCCCGTACAGCGGCAAGGGGAATCTCCAGGAGGAGATCCTCAGGACCAGCCAGGAACATCCCGGGCTCACCAAGGCCGTGTCCATCGGCAAGACCGTCAAGGGCCAGGACATCCTCGCGCTCAAGCTGACCAGGGGCGCCAGGAAGACGAAGGACGGCGCCAAGCCGTCCGTGCTCTACATGTCCAACCAGCACGCGCGCGAGTGGATCACGCCGGAGATGACCCGGCGCCTGATGCACTACTACCTGGACAACTACTCCACGGACAAGCGCGTCAAGAAGCTCGTCGACTCCACCGAGCTGTGGTTCGTCCTGTCCGCCAACCCCGACGGGTACGACTTCACGTTCGACGCCGACGGCGACCGGCAGTGGCGCAAGAACCTCCGGGACGTGAACGGCGACGGCGCCATCACCACCGGCGACGGCGTCGACCTCAACCGCAACTTCGCCTACAAGTGGGGCTACGACGACGAGGGCTCGTCCCCGAGCCCCACCAGCCAGACCTACCGCGGCGCGAGCCCGGGCTCCGAGCCCGAGACCAAGGCCCTGGACGCCTTCGAGAAGCGCATCGGCTTCACGTACGGCATCAACTACCACTCCGCCGCCGAGCTGCTCCTGTACGGGGTGGGCTGGCAGGTGGCGACGCCGAGCCCGGACGACGTGATCTACAAGGCGCTCGCCGGCACCCCCGAGAACTCGGCGATCGAGGGCTACCACCCGCAGGTCTCCTCGGAGCTCTACACCACCAACGGCGAGGCGGACGGCCACGCCGCCAACGTCAACGGCATGGGGATGTTCACCCCCGAGATGTCGACCTGCCAGACCGCGTCGGGCCTCGACCCGGACGACGCCTGGAACGCGGCCGACTGCGCCTCCGTCTTCACCTTCCCCGACGACGAGAAGCTGATCGAGCAGGAGTTCCGCAAGAACATCCCGTTCGCGCTCTCCGTCGCCGAGACCGCCGCGCACCCCGACCGGCCGTCCTCCTCGGTCGGCATCGACGCACCCGACTTCACCCCCGCGGCCTTCCCGGTCTCGTACGCGCGCGGCGCCGACCAGGAGATCTCCGTCGTCGCCCGCAGGTCCGTCCGCGACAAGGAACTCAAGTACCGCGTCAACGGCGGCCGTACGCACGACATGGCGCTCCGGCCCTGGAAGGGCGGCAAGACCTTCGGCGGCGAGGACAACCTGTACTTCGACGAGTACCGCGCCAAGGTCAAGGACGGCGACACGGGCGACAAGGTCGAGGTCTGGTTCACCGGTGAGACCAGGAGCGGCAGGCCCACCTCCAGCACCCGCTTCACCTACACCGTGGCCGAGCGGCCGCGGGCCGGCACCCTCGTGGTGGCGGAGGAGGGCGCGGCCGCGACCCAGGCGCAGAAGTACGTCGACGCGCTGAAGGCCAACGGGCGCAAGGCGCTCGTGTGGGACGTCGCCACCCAGGGCGCCCCCGACGCGCTCGGTGTCCTCGGCCACTTCGGCACGGTCGTCCACTACACGGGCGCCGGCCGGCCCGGCAACGCCACCCAGCTCCAGCTGCGCGCCTTCCTCAACGAGGGCGGCAGGCTGATCGAGGCGGGCGAGCAGGCCGGCGGCAGCGTCGACCTCGGCGGCGGCACCCTCTCGAACGACTTCAGCCAGTACTACCTGGGCGCCTACTCGCGGACGTCGACCCCGGGCGCCACCGGCTTCGACGGCTCCGGGAAGCTCGCGGGCTTCACGGGTCCGCTCGGCGACGCGCCCGGCAACCCGCTGAACGCGGCGGGCATCTACGGCGTCACCTCGGACACGCTGCCCGTCGACACGTACCCGCAGTTCGCGAGCGCGGGAGCGGGGCAGTTCGCCGGGACGGTCAACCCGTACGGGCCGTACGCGGGCTCCTACATGGCCGCCGCCGTCCACACCGACGACGCCTACAAGCGGCTCACCCGCACGATCGACCTCACCGGGGTGAGCGCGGCCGACAAGCCGGCGCTGCGCACCCGGCTCCTGTGGGACACCGAGCCCGGCTACGACCACGCGGTGCTCGAGGCCCACACCACCGGGGCGGACGACTGGACCACGCTCCCCGAAGCGGGCGGCGCCACCGGCACCGCCGTGCCGGCCGAGTGCGAGGCCGGCTATCTGATCAAGGAGCACCCGGCCCTCAAGCGCTATCTGACCCTGGGCGCCACGGCGTGCGCGAACACGGGCACCAGCGGCGCGTGGAACAGTTTCACGGGCGCCTCGGACGGCTGGCAGCAGGTCGAATTCGACCTGAGCGCGTACGCGGGCAAGTCCGTGGAGGTCTCGCTGAGCTACATCAGCGACCCGGGCAGCGGGGGCCACGGGCTGCTCGCCGACGACGCCTCGCTCGTCGTCGGGGGCACGGTCACCGGCACCGAGGGCTTCGAGACGTCACTCGGCGCCTGGAGCGTCCCCGGACCGCCGGCGGGCAGCCCCGCCGTCCTCAAGGACTGGGCACGCGTCGGAACGCTGTTCCGCACCTACGGAGGTGTCACCACGGACGACACCGTGCTGCTGGGCTTCGGCCTGGAGCACGTCACCGCGGCGGCCGACCGTGCGGCGCTGATCGGAAAGGCGCTCGCGGCACTGCGCACCTGACTCCACCACGTCAACAGCGCGTGACGTCAGGTAGTCGGATCCGGTGAGCGGATCTCCGGACCGGGGCGGTCCGTACCCCTACTGGCGGGTACGGACCGCCCTGCCGTGTATGGGCCGTCTCGATGTCACTCCGGAGGCATCAGGGAGGTAGGGTCGTAGGCGGTCGGGGACATCCCATACAGCTCGCCGGATTCGAACCCGGCGTACCAACGAGGAGATCGGTTTCGTGACGATCCGCGTAGGCATCAACGGCTTTGGCCGCATCGGTCGTAACTACTTCCGCGCGCTGCTGGAGCAGGGTGCAGACATCGAGATCGTGGCTGTCAACGACCTGGGTGACACCGCGACCACCGCTCACCTGCTCAAGTACGACACCATTCTGGGCCGTCTCAAGGCCGAGGTGTCGCACACCGCCGACACGATCACCGTCGACGGCAGGACCATCAAGGTGCTCTCCGAGCGCAACCCCGCCGACATCCCGTGGGGCGACCTCGGGGTCGACATCGTCATCGAGTCGACCGGCATCTTCACCAAGAAGGCCGACGCCGAGAAGCACATCACGGGCGGCGCCAAGAAGGTCCTCATCTCGGCTCCGGCCAAGGACGAGGACATCACGATCGTGATGGGCGTCAACCAGGACAAGTACGACGCGGCCAACCACCACGTCATCTCCAACGCCTCCTGCACCACCAACTGTGTGGCGCCGATGGCCAAGGTCCTCGACGAGAACTTCGGCATCGTCAAGGGTCTGATGACGACGGTCCACGCGTACACGAACGACCAGCGCATCCTGGACTTCCCGCACTCGGACCTGCGCCGCGCCCGCGCCGCCGCCGAGAACATCATCCCGACCACGACGGGCGCCGCCAAGGCCACCGCCCTGGTCCTGCCGCAGCTCAAGGGCAAGCTCGACGGCATCGCGATGCGCGTCCCGGTCCCGACCGGCTCGGCCACCGACCTGGTCGTGACGCTGCAGCGCGAGGTCACCAAGGACGAGGTCAACGCCGCGTTCAAGAAGGCCTCCGAGGACGGCGACCTCAAGGGCTTCCTGACCTACACCGAGGACCCGATCGTCTCCTCGGACATCGTCGGCGATCCGTCGTCCTGCACCTTCGACTCCTCCCTGACCATGGTCCAGGAGGGCAACTCGGTGAAGATCCTCGGCTGGTACGACAACGAGTGGGGCTACTCCAACCGCCTCGTGGACCTCACGGTCTTCGTCGGCGGCCAGCTCTAGGTCCCGGAGCAGGCATCTCGATGTAGGAGCAGGGCTCGGGCAGCGCAAGGCCGCGCTGCCCGGGCCCTCTCTCACGTACTGATCGATCAGCCCTCTGGCGATCTCACGAGCCTTCTAGGAGTCCCTTCATGAAGACGATCGACGAACTTCTCGCCGAAGGCGTGGACGGCAAGCGGGTCTTCGTCCGCGCCGACCTGAACGTGCCGCTGGCCGACGGCCGCATCACCGACGACGGCCGCATCCGCGCCGTCCTGCCCACCGTCAAGGCCCTCGCCGACGCGGGCGCCAAGGTGGTCGTCGCCTCGCACCTGGGCCGCCCCAAGGGTGCCCCGGACCCGGCGTTCTCCCTGCTGCGGCCCGCCGAGCGCCTCGGTGAACTCCTCGGCGCCCCCGTGGCGTTCGCCCAGGACACCGTCGGCCCCGCCGCCCACGACGCGGTGAACGGCCTCCAGCCCGGCCGGGTCGCGGTCGTCGAGAACCTGCGCTTCAACGCCGGCGAGACCTCCAAGGACGACGCCGAGCGCGCCGCCTTCGCCGACCAGCTCGCCGCCCTGGCCGACGTCTACGTGAGCGACGGCTTCGGCGCCGTGCACCGCAAGCACGCCTCCGTGTACGACCTCCCGGCGCGCCTGCCGCACTACGCGGGCCACCTCATCGCCACCGAGGTCGGCGTCCTGAAGAAGCTCACCGAGGACGTCAGGCGTCCCTACGTGGTCGCGCTCGGCGGCTCCAAGGTCTCCGACAAGCTCGACGTCATCGACCAGCTGCTCGGCAAGGCCGACAGGCTGCTCATCGGCGGCGGCATGGCCTTCACCTTCCTGAAGGCGAAGGGGTACGAGATCGGCGCCTCCCTCGTGCAGGAGGACCAGATCCCGGTCGTCGTCGAGTACGTCGAGCGCGCGGAGAAGAACGGCGTCGAGCTGGTCGTCCCCGTCGACGTGGTGGTCGCGTCCGAGTTCCCGGACCTGAAGACCAAGGCCCCCTCCCACCCCACCACCGTCGCCGCGGACGCCATCCCGGCCGGCGGGATGGGTCTCGACATCGGTCCTGAGACCCGCAAGCTGTACGCCTCGAAGCTCGCCGACGCGGCCACCGTCTTCTGGAACGGCCCCATGGGCGTCTTCGAGCACCCCGACTACGCCGAGGGCACCAAGGCGGTCGCCCAGGCCCTTCTCGACTCCCCGGCCTTCACGGTCGTCGGCGGTGGCGACTCCGCCGCGGCCGTCCGCACCCTGGGCTTCGACGAGCAGGCATTCGGCCACATCTCGACCGGCGGCGGCGCCTCCCTCGAATACCTCGAGGGCAAGACGCTCCCCGGTCTCGCCGCACTGGAGGACTGACCCAAATGAGCACGCGCACGCCGCTGATGGCGGGCAACTGGAAGATGAACCTCAACCACCTCGAGGCCATCGCGCACGTCCAGAAACTCGCCTTCGCCCTGGCCGACAAGGACTACGAGGCCGTCGAGGTCGCCGTCCTGCCGCCCTTCACCGACCTGCGCTCCGTGCAGACCCTGGTCGACGGCGACAAGCTGAGGATCAAGTACGGCGCCCAGGACCTCTCGGCGCAGGACTCCGGTGCCTACACCGGTGAGATCTCCGGTGCGATGCTGTCCAAGCTCAAGTGCACGTATGTGGCGATCGGCCACTCCGAGCGCCGGCAGTACCACAACGAGACCGACGAGCAGTGCAACGCCAAGGTCAAGGCCGCCTACAAGCACGGCCTCACCCCGATCCTGTGCGTCGGCGAGGGTCTGGACGTCCGCAAGGCGGGCAACCAGGTCTCCCACACGCTCGCGCAGGTCGACGGCGCCCTCCAGGACATCCCGGCCGAGCAGGCCGAGTCCATCGTGATCGCGTACGAACCGGTCTGGGCGATCGGCACCGGCGAGGTCGCCACCCCCGAGGACGCCCAGGAGGTCTGCGGGGCGATCCGCGGCCGTCTCGCCGAGCTGTACTCGCAGGAGCTGGCCGACAAGGTCCGCATCCAGTACGGCGGCTCCGTGAAGTCCGGCAACGTCGCGGCGATCATGGCCCAGCCCGACGTGGACGGCGCGCTGATCGGCGGCGCGGCGCTCGACGCCGACGAGTTCGTCAAGATCGTCCGGTTCCGCGACCAGTGAGTATGCGGTAGCGGCGTTACGTCGTACTCTTGCGGGGGTCCGGTGGCAACCCACCGGGCCCCCGTCGTCATCCAGATCCGAGGAAGTTGGTCCAGCCGTGGTTATGGGGTTCTCGATCGCCCTGATCGTCTTCAGCCTGATGCTGATGCTGCTGGTGCTGATGCACAAGGGGAAGGGCGGCGGCCTCTCCGACATGTTCGGTGGCGGTATGCAGTCGTCCGTCGGTGGCTCCTCGGTCGCCGAGCGCAACCTCGACCGGATCACGGTGGTGATCGGTCTGCTCTGGTTCGCGTGCATTGTCGCGCTCGGCATCCTGATGAAGACCGGCAACTGATCACCGGCTGACATCGGTACGGCGTCGCGACAGCGCAGTACGCACGCACATTCCGCACGTAAGGCCCCATGTCCGGTACGCGCAGCCCAGCGCGGCCTATCATGGGGCTTGCGTCTAGGGGCGGGAAGGTAACTCCAATCACTGGACGCGCGTTGGGCCTTACGTAGACTGAGGCGCTCGCAGCGAAGCGTCACGCCGACTCGTTTCGCGGCACCATTACGCAGGGAGTTACGACCGTGGCAAGTGGCAACGCGATCCGAGGAAGCCGGGTCGGGGCGGGGCCGATGGGCGAGGCCGAGCGCGGCGAGTCCGCGCCACGGCTGCGCGTCTCCTTCTGGTGCTCCAACGGGCATGAGACGCAGCCGAGCTTCGCCAGCGACGCGCAGGTCCCCGACACCTGGGACTGCCCGCGCTGCGGCTTTCCGGCCGGACAGGACCAGGACAACCCGCCGGACCCGCCGCGCACCGAGCCGTACAAGACGCACCTCGCGTACGTACGGGAGCGGCGCAGCGACGCGGACGGCGAGGCGATCCTCGCCGAGGCGCTCGCCAAACTGCGGGGCGAGATCTAGGAGTTGACAGTCGGCCGGACACCAAGGGGTGTCCGGCCGGACGTGTCTCGTACGGCCGTGCCGCCCGCTCCACGGCCGACTGTCAGTGGTGCCCTCTACGGTTCTTGCATCAGCGGAATCTGCGGGGGGCCTGGTGACGACGACCGGTGCGGTGGAGGTGCGCGCGCCCGCGTGGCGCGGGGGGTTCGGGCGGTTGTGGAGCGCGGCCGTCCTCTCCAGCTTCGGCGATGCCCTGCGGACGGCCGCGCTGCCGCTGCTGGCCGCGACGCTGACGCACGAGGCGATGCTCGTCGTGTCCGTCACCGCCTGCGGTCATCTCCCCTGGATCGTGTTCGGGTTACTGGGCGGAGCGGTCGCCGACCGGGTGGACCAGCGACGCGCGATGTGGACCGTGGACCTGGTGCGGGGCCTGCTGGTGGCGGCCTTCGCCGCGGCCGTCGCCCTGGGACACGCCTCGATCGGTCTGCTGATCGCGCTGGCTCTGGCGCTGACCACACTCCAGACGCTCTTCGACAACGCGTCCACCGCCCTGCTCCCCGCCCTCGTCGACCGGGCGGCACTCGGCAGCGCGAACGCCCGCCTGATGACCGGTCAGCGCCTCGCGGGCGGCCTGCTCGCCGGCCCCCTCGTCCCCGTCCTGATCGTCGCGGGAGCGGCCGCCCCCTTCCTCGTGGACGCCGTGACGTTCCTCGTGGGAGCCGCGCTCGTCGCCTCCCTGCGGAGCGGGCCCGCCGAGCGTGCGCCGAGACCGGCGGGCAGCACCCTGCGCGGTGAGATCGCGGCGGGACTGCGCGTCCTCGGACGCGACCGGGCGCTGCGCGGCCTGTGCGCGGCCACGGCCCTCTGCAACGTCGGCATGGGTGCCTTCATCGCCACGACGGTCCTCCTCGTGACGGACTGGCTCGACGCGGGCAACGGCGGCTACGCGGCGGCGATGACCGCGTACACGCTCGGCAGCCTGGCCGGGGGAGCGGTGAACCGCCGGGTCGTGGACCGGCTCGGCCGGATCCGCGGCGTGCTGCTCGCCGGAGCCGTGCAGACCGGGGCCCTCGTCACCATGGGCACGGTTCGCAGCCCGGCCGTGTTCCTCGTGAGCATGGCCGTGTTCGGCCTCATGGGAATGGTGTGGAACGTCAACACGACGACCCTGATGCAGCAGCGCAGCCCCGCCGACCTGCTCGGCCGTGTCAGCTCGGCGTTCCGGACGCTCGCCGTCGCCGGGGCACCTCTCGGAGCCCTGCTGGGCGGAGCCGTCGCGACGGTCTGGGGGCTCAACACCCCGGCGCTGCTCGCCGCCGCGTTCTTCGCGCTCTCCGTCACCGCTCTGATACCCGCGCTCAACCCGGACGTATCCGTTGTCCACCCGGACGACGGCTTCAGGACGGCTCACGTCAAGCCCTGATCAATTAGGTTGGGACGGCAGCGGGGCAAGGTACGCGGCAGCACACGCAGGAAAGAGGCGGAAGTCCGAGATGAACGCAGAAAGCCGTACCAGGCTCAACCAGACACCCGAATGGACCGCTCTGGCCAAGCACCGTGAGGAGGCCGGCGAGACCTCCCTGCGGGAGCTGTTCGCTGCCGACCCCGGGCGCGGCTCCCGGTACACGCTGGAGGTAGGTGACCTGTACGTCGACTACTCCAAGCACCGGGTCACCGACGAGACGCTGCGCCTGCTGCGCGAGCTGGCCGCGGCCACCGGCGTGTTCGGGCTGCGGGACGCCATGTTCCGCGGTGAGAGGATCAACGTCACCGAGGACCGGGCCGTGCTGCACACCGCGCTGCGCGCCCCGCGGGACGCGGTGGTCGAGGTCGACGGGGAGAACGTCGTGCCGGCCGTGCACGCCGTGCTGGACCGGATGCGCGCGTTCGCGGACAAGGTCCGCTCAGGCGAGTGGACCGGCCACACCGGCAAGCGCATCAGGAACGTGGTCAACGTCGGCATCGGCGGCTCCGACCTGGGCCCGGCGATGGCGTACGAGGCGCTGCGCGCCTTCACCGACCGCGACGTCACCGTCCGGTTCGTGTCGAACGTGGACGGCGCCGACCTGCACGAGGCGATCCGCGACCTGGACCCGGCCGAGACGCTGTTCATCATCGCCTCGAAGACCTTCACCACCATCGAGACGATCACCAACGCGACCTCGGCCCGCGACTGGCTGCTGACCGGGCTGAGGGCCGGTCAGGACGCCGTGGCGAAGCACTTCGTGGCGCTGTCGACGAACGGTGAGAAGGTCGCCGACTTCGGTATCGACACGGCGAACATGTTCGAGTTCTGGGACTGGGTCGGCGGCCGGTACTCGTACGACTCCGCGATCGGTCTGTCGCTGATGATCGCGATCGGCCCCGACCGGTTCCGCGAGATGCTCGACGGGTTCCGTCTCGTCGACGAGCACTTCCGCACCGCCCCCGCCGAGTCCAACGCGCCGCTGCTGCTGGGCCTGCTGGGCATCTGGTACGGCAACTTCTTCGACGCGCAGTCGCACGCGGTGCTGCCGTACTCGCACTACCTGTCCAAGTTCACCGCGTACCTCCAGCAGCTGGACATGGAGTCCAACGGCAAGTCCGTGGAGCGCGACGGACGCCCGGTGGACTGGCAGACCGGACCGGTGGTGTGGGGCACGCCCGGCACCAACGGACAGCACGCCTACTACCAGCTCATCCACCAGGGCACGAAGCTGATCCCGGCCGACTTCATCGGTTTCGCCGAGCCCGTCGCCGACCTCCAGCCCGGCCTCGTCGCCCAGCACGACCTGCTGATGGCGAACTTCTTCGCGCAGACGCAGGCGCTGGCGTTCGGCAGGACGCCGGACGAGGTGCGCGGCGAAGGGGTGCCCGAGGATCTGGTGCCGCACAAGACCTTCCAGGGCAACCACCCCACGACGACGATCCTCGCGCGCGAGCTGACGCCCTCCGTCCTCGGCCAGCTGATCGCCCTCTACGAGCACAAGGTGTTCGTCCAGGGCGCGGTCTGGAACATCGACTCCTTCGACCAGTGGGGCGTCGAGCTCGGCAAGGTCCTAGCCAAGCGCGTCGAACCGGCGCTGACCGAGGGCGCCGACGTGCCCGGGCTGGACGAGTCGACGAAGGCCCTGGTCGCCAAGTACCGGGAGCTGCGCGGCCGGTAGGCACCGGTGACGGGTGACCGGGAGACACCCGGTCACCCGGGGAGACGCCGGAGGGTCCGTCCGTCTCCCGTACAATCCAGGGCGATCACGTCACCGAGTGCTCGGGGGAGCGAAGTTGACCGGTTCGCGCAGAAGATGGCTGAGTGGTCCCCTGTCGGCGGGATCGGTCCTGCGGCCCAAGGCCGTCGCGCAGGCGCTGTTCCATCCGGCGTGGATCCCGGCGCCGGTCGACCCGTCCGTGGAGCGGCTCAAGCGCTTACGGCTCATCGCCGGGGCGGTCGCCGCGTTCGGCGTGTACACCTTCGTGCAGGGCAGGTTCGACTTCACCGAGGTCCTGGAGAACATGCTGACGGCGGCCGCCGTGCTGCTGTTCATCACACCCCTGACGGTCGGCGTGATGCTGTTCGTCTGGCGGCGCACCGGGCGGATCCGCCGACTGCGCGGATCCCTCTTCGACTCCCTCAAGCTGCTGCTGCTCTTCATCGGCACCGTCGTCGTGACGGTCCTGCTGTGGCAGCTCGCGATCTCGCTCGGCGGGATGATGATGATGGTGCCGGGCCTGACGGCGATGTGGCTCACCGGACTCGTGGCGTACGGAGCCGTGCAGGTGAACGGGAACTTCTTCGGCACCGCCGGAGTGCACCGCTGCCTGCCTGCCGCCGCTGCTCGCCACGGTGACCTCGTGGCTGATGGCCCTCCCGGACCTGCTCACCGGTGATCTGCACGGGCTGAGCCTCACGATGGGCATCGTCTTCATCCTGGGCGCCCCGCTGACGGTCACGGCCATCGCCGCTCTGGAGCTGCGCCGGCTCCGGCGCCGCTACGGGATCCGGCTGGGGGCGCACCCGGCCACCCTGCCTCCGTCGATTCCGCCCGCCCCGCCGTACGGGCATCTGCCGCCGCAGCCCGGCCCGTACGCGCCGAACCCGGCGTTCACGTTCCACCAGGGGGGTCCCTACGCGCCGGGGCCGGGGAACCCGTACCAGCAACACCCCCAGGGCGCCCGGAACCCCTACGACCCCCGCGGGTACTGACCCGGCCACGATGCGGGCGGGCCCGAACGCCGGGCGCCGGACGGGTTGTTCAGCCCGTCCGGCGCCCGAGGAGCAACGCGGCCGCGACCCGGGGGGCCGTGCCGCCCGGCGTCCTACGGTGACGCGGGCGGATACAGCGAGCGGGGCAACTGCGAGGCCGCCGCGGAGTCCAGCAGCCACAGGGTGCGGGACCGGCCGTAGGCGCCGGCCGCCGGCGCCTGCACCTCACCGGCGCCCGACAGGGCGATGGCCGCCGCCCGCGCCTTGTCCTCGCCGGCCGCCAGCAGCCACACCTCCCGGGCCGAACGGATCGCGGGCAGCGTGAGCGAGATGCGCGTCGGCGGCGGCTTCGGCGCCCCGTGCACCCCGACGACCATGCGGTCGGTCTCGCGCACCGCGGGCAGCTCCGGGAAGAGCGAGGCCACGTGGGTGTCCGGGCCGACGCCCAGCATCAGGACGTCGAACGTCGGCACGGGCCCGTGGTTCTCGGGATCCGCCGCCTTCGCGAGCTCGGCGGCGTACGCCTCGGCCGCCGCGTCCGCGTCGCCGCCGTACGGGCCGTCGGACGCGGGCATCGCGTGGACCCGCGCGGGGTCCAGCGGGACCGAGTCCAGCAGCGCCTCACGGGCCTGGGTGACATTGCGCTCCGGGTCGCCCTCGGGCAGGAACCGCTCGTCGCCCCACCACAGGTCGAGGCGGGCCCAGTCGACGGCGTCCCGGGCGGGCTCGGCGGCCAGCGCCGCGAGCAGACCGTTGCCGTTGCGTCCGCCGGTGAGCACCACCGAGGCGTGGCCGCGCGAGGCCTGCGCGTCCACGATCTTCGTGACCAGCCGGGCCGCGGCGGCCCTGGCCATCAGCTCCTTGTCGTGGTGGACGACGAGCTGCGGAGTGCTCATTTGGCGGCCGCCTTCCTGGCCGGGGCCTTCGCGGCCTTCTTGGCGGGTGCCTTCGCGGTCCGCCCGGCCGGTGCCTCGTCGGTGGCCGCACCGGAGTCCGGGCCCTGCGCCGGGGTGTCGGCGGAGCCGGCGGTCAGCCGGTCCACGCCGTACCGCAGCGCCGACGCGTAGGTGTCGTCCGGATCCAGCCGGCGCAGCTCCTCCGCGATCAGCTCGGCGGTCTCGCGGCGCTTGAGGGCCACCGCGCGGGCGGGCTGGCCCTCGATGGTCAGCGTGGCCAGCGAGCCGTCGGCGCGGTCCAGGACGATCGGGCCGCAGTCGGTGTCCATCCGGACGGCGGTGAGGCCGGGGCCCGACGACACCGAGCGCCTGACCGGTACGTCGAGCCGGTCCGCCAGCCACATGCCGAGCAGCTCGCAGCTCGGGTTGAACTCCTCGCCCTCCACCTCGACCGCCTTGACCTCGCAGACGACCTGGTCCAGAGCTGCGGCCAGCATCGAACGCCAGGGCGTGATGCGGGTCCACGACAGGTCCGTGTCACCGGGGGCGTAGGCGTCGGCGCGGGCGGCGAGTTCCCGTACCGGCTGCTCGGAGGCGTAGCTGTCGGTGACCCGGCGCTGGGCGAGCGCGCCCAGGGGGTCGTTGGCCGGGTCGCTCGGCGCGTTCACCGGCCACCAGACGACGACGGGCGCGTCCGGCAGCAGCAGCGGGAGCACGACGGACTGGGCGTGGTCCACGACCTCGCCGTACAGGCGCAGGATGACCGTCTCGCCGGTGCCGGCCTCCACTCCGAGGCGCACCTCGGCGTCGAGGCGCGACTTCGTGCGGTCGCGCGGCGAGCGCGAGACGCGCTTGATGACCACGAGGGTGCGCGAGGGGTGCTCGCGTGAGGCGTCGTTCGCGGCCTTCAGCGCGTCGTAGGCGTTCTCCTCGTCCGTGACGATGACGAGGGTGAGCACCATGCCGACGGCCGGTGTGCCGATGGCGCGGCGGCCCTGGACGAGCGCCTTGTTGATCTTGCTGGCCGTGGTGTCCGTGAGATCTGTCTTCATGGCCGCCGCCAGCTCCGTCCGTCTCGTTCCAGCATCTGGTCCGCCTCGACGGGACCCCAGGTGCCGGCCAGGTACTGTGCGGGCTTGCCGTTCGCGTCCCAGTACTCCTCGATCGGGTCGAGGATCTTCCAGGACAGCTCGACCTCCTCCGTGCGCGGGAAGAGGTTGGAGTCGCCGAGCAGGACGTCGAGGATCAGCCGCTCGTACGCCTCCGGACTGGACTCCGTGAAGGACTCGCCGTACGCGAAGTCCATCGACACGTCCCGGATCTCCATGGAGGTGCCGGGGACCTTGGAGCCGAAGCGGACCGTGATGCCCTCGTCCGGCTGGACGCGGATGACGATCGCGTTCGAGCCGAGCTCCTCGGTCGCCGTGTGGTCGAAGGGGGAGTGCGGGGCGCGCTGGAAGACGACGGCGATCTCGGTGACGCGGCGGCCCAGGCGCTTGCCCGTACGGAGATAGAAGGGGACGCCCGCCCAGCGGCGGTTGTCGATCTCCAGCTTGACGGCCGCGTAGGTGTCGGTCTTCGACTTGGCGTCGATACCGTCCTCCTGGAGGTAGCCGACGACCTTCTCGCCGCCCTGCCACCCCGCCGCGTACTGCCCGCGGACCGTGTTGCTGCCCAGGTCCTTCGGCAGCCTGGCCGCGCCGAGCACCTTGGTCTTCTCGGCGGCGAGCGCGTCCGCGTCGAAGGAGGCCGGCTCCTCCATGGCGGTCAGCGCCATCAGCTGGAGCAGGTGGTTCTGGATCACGTCACGGGCGGCGCCGATGCCGTCGTAGTAGCCGGCCCGTCCGCCGATGCCGATGTCCTCGGCCATCGTGATCTGGATGTGGTCGACGTACGACCGGTTCCAGATCGGCTCGAACATCTGGTTCGCGAAGCGCAGCGCCAGGATGTTCTGGACGGTCTCCTTGCCCAGGTAGTGGTCGATGCGGAAGACCTGTTCGGGGGCGAAGACCTCGTGGACGATCGCGTTGAGCTCCTCGGCCGACCTGAGGTCGTGGCCGAAGGGCTTCTCGATGACCGCGCGCCGCCAGGACCCGCCCTGCTGGTCGGCCAGCCCGTGCTTCTTGAGCTGCTGCACGACCTTGGGGAAGAACTTGGGCGGCACGGAGAGGTAGAAGGCGAAGTTGCCGCCCGTGCCCTGGGCCTTGTCGAGGTCCTCGATCGTCGCCTTCAGCTGCTCGAAGGCGTCGTCGTCGTCGAAGTTGCCCTGGACGAAGCGCATCCCCTGGATGAGCTGCTGCCAGACCTCCTCGCGGAACTCCGTGCGGGCGTGCTCCTTGACGGCGTCATGGACCTCCTGGGCGAAGTCCTCGTCCTGCCACTCGCGCCGGGCGAAGCCGACGAGCGAGAAGCCCGGTGGCAGCAGTCCGCGGTTGGCGAGGTCGTACACGGCGGGCATCAGCTTTTTACGTGACAAATCGCCCGTGACGCCGAAGATGACCAGGCCCGACGGCCCCGCGATACGCGGGAGCCGTCGGTCTGCGGGGTCACGCAGCGGATTGCTGCTCGACAAGATCTCAGCCCTCCGAAGGGGCGAGGCGCTGGAGCTCTGCCTCGGTCGACTTGAGCAGGTCGTTCCAGGCGGACTCGAACTTCTCGATGCCCTCGTCCTCCAGCAGCTGCACCACCTCGTCGTACGAGATCCCGAGCTTCTCGACCGCGTCGAGATCGGCGCGGGCCTGCTCGTACGTACCGGAGACGGTGTTCCCGGTGATCTCGCCCTCGCTCTCGGTCGCCTCGAGCGTGGCCTCCGGCATGGTGTTCACCGTGTTCGGCGCGACCAGCTGGTCGACGTACATGGTGGCCTTGTACGCCGGGTCCTTGACGCCCGTCGACGCCCAGAGCGGACGCTGCTTGTTGGCCTGCGCCTTGTCGAGGGCGGCCCAGCGCTCGCCGCTGAACACCTCCTCGTACGCCTGGTAGGCGAGCCGCGCGTTGGCGAGGGCGGCCTTGCCGCGGACGGCCCTGGCCTCGTCGGTGCCCAGCGCGTCGAGCCGCTTGTCGATCTCCGCGTCCACCCGGGACACGAAGAAGGACGCCACCGAGTGGATCTTGGAGAGGTCCAGGCCGCGCTCCTTGGCCTTCTCCAGACCGGCCAGGTAGGCCTCCATGACCTTGCGGTAGCGCTCCAGGGAGAAGATCAGCGTCACGTTCACGCTGATACCGAGGCCGATCACCTCGGTGATCGCCGGGATGCCCGCCTCGGTGGCCGGGATCTTGATGAGCGTGTTCGGGCGGTCGACCAGCCAGGCGAGCTGCTTGGCCTCGGCGACGGTCGCCTTGGTGTTGTGCGCCAGACGCGGGTCGACCTCGATGGAGACCCGGCCGTCCTGGCCGTCCGTGGAGTCGAAGACCGGACGCAGGATGTCGGCGGCGTCGCGGACGTCCACCGTGGTGATCATGCGGATGGCTTCCTCGACCGTGACCCGGCGGGCGGCGAGGTCGGAGAGCTGCTGGTCGTAACCGTCGCCCTGCGAGATGGCCTTCTGGAAGATCGACGGGTTGGTGGTGACGCCCACGACGTGCTGCTGATCCATCAGCTCGGCGAGATTGCCGGACGTGATCCGCTTGCGCGACAGGTCGTCCAGCCAGATCGCCACGCCTTCCTCGGAGAGGCGCTTGAGTGCGTCTGTCATGGAAAATGCATCTCCTACGTGTCGTATGTCAGCGTCAGCGCTGGGCTGCGGCGATCGATTCCCGGGCGGCGGAGGCGACGTTCTCGGCAGTGAAGCCGAACTCCCGGAAGAGCACCTTGCCGTCGGCGGAAGCACCGAAGTGCTCCAGCGAAACAATGCGTCCGGCGTCGCCGACGAAGCGGTGCCAGGTCAGACCGATGCCGGCTTCCACCGCCACCCGCGCCCTGACGGACGGCGGCAGGACGCTGTCCCGGTACCCCTGGTCCTGCTCCTCGAACCACTCCACGGACGGCATCGACACGACCCGCGTCGCGATGCCCGCGGCCTGGAGCTGCTCACGCGCCTCGACGGCCACATGCACCTCGGAGCCGGTGCCGATCAGGATGACCTCGGGCGTGCCGCCCTCGGCCTCCAGCAGGACGTAACCGCCCTTGGCCGCGTTCTCGTCGGGCTCGTACGTCGGCACACCCTGACGGGTCAGCACCAGGCCGTGCGGAGCGCCCTCGCCGAACACCTTGGTGTAGCGGCGGAGGATCTCGCGCCAGGCGATCGCGGTCTCGTTGGCGTCCGCCGGGCGGACGACGTTCAGGCCGGGGATCGCGCGCAGCGACGCCAGGTGCTCGACCGGCTGGTGGGTGGGGCCGTCCTCGCCGAGGCCGATGGAGTCGTGCGTCCACACGTACGTCACCGGCAGGTGCATCAGCGCGGACAGGCGCACGGCGTTGCGCATGTAGTCGGAGAACACCAGGAAGGTGCCGCCGTAGATGCGGGTGTTGCCGTGCAGCGCGATGCCGTTCATCTCCGCGGCCATGGAGTGCTCGCGGATGCCGAAGTGCACCGTGCGGCCGTACTGGTCCGCGCCCGGCAGCGGGTTGCCCTCCGGGAGGAACGACGAGTTCTTGTCGATCGTCGTGTTGTTCGAGCCGGCGAGGTCGGCGGAGCCGCCCCACAGCTCGGGGATGACCGCGCCGAGCGCCTGGAGCACCTTGCCGGACGCGGCACGCGTGGCGACGGACGTACCCGCCTCGAAGACCGGGACCTTGTCCTCCCAGCCGGCCGGCAGCGCGGTCGACGCGATGCGGTCGAACTCGGCGGCGCGCTCGGGGTCGGCGGTGCGCCAGGCGGCGAACGTCTTGTCCCACTCGGCCTTGGCCTCGCGGCCCCGGTCGAGCGCGCCACGGGTGTGGGCGAGGACCTCGTCGGACACCTCGAAGGACTTCTCGGGGTCGAAGCCGAGGACGCGCTTGGTGGCCGCGACCTCGTCGTCGCCGAGCGCCGAGCCGTGCGCGGCCTCGGTGTTCTGCGCGTTCGGGGCCGGCCAGGCGATGATCGAGCGCATCGCGATGAACGACGGCTTGTCCGTCACGGCCTTCGCGGCCTGGATCGCGGCGAAGAGCGCCTGCGGGTCGAGGTCGCCGTTCTCCTTCGGCTGCACCCGCTGCACGTGCCAGCCGTACGCCTCGTACCGCTTGACGGTGTCCTCGGAGACGGCCGTCTCGGTGTCGCCCTCGATCGAGATGTGGTTGTCGTCCCACAGCAGGACCAGGTTGCCGAGCTTCTGGTGGCCCGCCAGGGACGACGCCTCCGCGGAGATGCCCTCCTGGAGGCAGCCGTCGCCGGCGATCGCGTAGATGAAGTGGTCGAACGGGGAGCTGCCGGGGGCGGCCTCCGGGTCGAACAGGCCGCGCTCGTAGCGGGCGGCCATGGCCATGCCCACCGCGTTGGCGACGCCCTGGCCGAGCGGGCCGGTCGTCGTCTCGACACCGGTCGTGTGGCCGTACTCGGGGTGACCGGGCGTCTTGGAGCCCCACGTCCGAAAGGACTGGAGGTCCTCCAGCTCCAGGCCGAAGCCGGCCAGGTACAGCTGGATGTAGAGGGTCAGGGACGAGTGACCCGCGGACAGCACGAAGCGGTCGCGTCCGGTCCAGTCGGCGTCCGCCGGGTCGTGCCGCATCACCTTCTGGAAGAGGGTGTAGGCGGCGGGCGCCAGGCTCATCGCCGTACCCGGATGGCCGTTGCCGACCTTCTGTACGGCATCGGCGGCCAGGACGCGGGCGGTGTCGACGGCCCGCTGGTCCAACTCGGTCCACTCGAGGTCTGTGGTGGTCGGCTTGGTGCTCACCCTGAGTCAGGGCTCCTCTCCACATGGTCCACATGTCGAATGCCGGTGCGCTTGGCGCCCACCGGACTTTGTCGAGCCTACCCCCGTAAGTACGTGCGTTTTTTCGACTCATTCCAGGTTGCGGGGACTGGACGGGATCCGCCTCCCGACCGGCCTGTTCCCTGTGTGGCAAGTGAATACGGAGGCGCTCATCTGACTGCTCAATCGAGTGGCACCCGGCTCTTTGTGCGGAGCTCTCCAACACGACCCCACCCCCGCGAAGGGCGGGGTCTGGGCAACGTCTACAGTGGCGTGGTACGCGCGAGCCTTTACGGGGAGTTCACACCCGGGGGCTTGCTGGGATGTCTCTGTCAGGGGTGTGCGTGACGGCCGTCGAATCCCGTCCAGCGGGTGGGGGCACCGCCCATGCCGTGAAGACCAGGGGAGAGCTCGGGAGAAACACCGGCCCGGGCCACCGGCCGTTCGGGGCCCGGGTGAAGGCGTTCGTGGCGCTGACCAAGCCGCGGATCATCGAGCTGCTGCTGATCACCACAGTGCCGGTGATGTTCCTGGCCGAGCAGGGTGTGCCCGACCTGAAGCTGGTGCTCCTGACCTGCCTGGGCGGCTACCTGTCGGCGGGGGGTGCCAACGCGCTCAACATGTACATCGACCGCGACATCGACGCCCTGATGGACCGCACCGCCCAGCGGCCCCTGGTCACCGGCATGGTCAGCCCGCGCGAGTGCCTGGCCTTCGGCCTCTCGCTCGCGGTGGTCTCCACGCTGCTGTTCGGCCTGACGGTCAACTGGCTGTCGGCCTGGCTGTCGCTCGGCGCCCTGCTCTTCTACGTGGTCGTCTACACGATGATCCTCAAGCGCCGTACGTCGCAGAACATCGTCTGGGGCGGCATCGCGGGCTGCATGCCGGTCCTCATCGGCTGGTCCTCGGTCACGAACTCGATGTCGTGGGCGCCGGTCGTCCTCTTCCTCGTCATGTTCTTCTGGACGCCGCCGCACTACTGGCCGCTGTCGATGAAGGTGCGGGACGACTACGCGCGCGTGGGCGTGCCGATGCTTCCGGTCATCGCCTCGAACAAGGTGGTCGCCCGCCAGATCGTCCTCTACAGCTGGATGATGGTCGCCGTCTCGCTGCTGCTGACCCCGCTCGGCTACACCGGCTGGTTCTACACGGCGGTCGCGCTGGTGGCCGGCGGCTGGTGGCTGTGGGAGGCGCACGGTCTGCAGAACCGCGCCAAGTCCGAGGCGACGGGCGGCAAGCTCAAGGAGATGCGGCTGTTCCACTGGTCCATCACCTACGTGTCGCTGCTCTTCGTGGCGGTCGCGGTGGACCCCTTCCTGCGCTAGACACCTCCGACGGGCGGGGGGGGGGGGGGGGGGGGAAAGCACCCCCCCCCCCCCCTCCCCCTCCCCCCCCCCCCCCACCCCCCCCCCCGTTATGTGCGAACAAAAACCCGGCCCCCCACCCCCTCCCCCCAAAAAAAGGCCC